>CAZNUD010000017.1:0-40730 GCA_964576195.1 uncultured Oscillospiraceae bacterium
ATATCCGTGGGGCTTTTATAGGGAGAGATGCCGCATATTTCGCCCATCATAGCGTTTAGAACAGGAAAAATCTCAACGTCGCGGTTGTAGTTTATGGTGGTTTCACCGTAGGCCTCCAGATGGAAGGGGTCAATCATATTAACATCGTCCAAGTCCGCCGTGGCGGCCTCATAGGCAAGGTTAACCGGGTGTTTGAGGGGCAGATTCCAGATGGGGAAGGTTTCAAATTTAGCATAGCCGGCCTTAATGCCCAGCTTGTGCTCATGATAAAGCTGGGAAAGGCAGGTGGCCATTTTACCGCTGCCGGGACCGGGAGCGGTTACCACAATAAGGCTGCGCTGGGTTTCTACGTATTCGTTTTTGCCGAAACCATCCTCGCTAACGATAAATTCACTGTTTGCGGGGTAATCCGGAATAACATAGTGGCGATATATCTTAAGTCCAAGTTTTTCCAGGCGCTGCTGGAACTTTTCGGCTGCCGGCTGGGCGGAGAAATGGGTTATTACCACACTTCCTACATACAGATCGCAAGCTCTAAAGGCGTCCACCAGACGCAGCAGATCCAAATCGTAGGTTATGCCTAAATCGCCTCGAACCTTATTGCGTTCAATGTCGTTGGCGCTGATTACGATAATGATCTCAGCTTTGTCCTTTAGTTCTTTAAGCATGCGTATCTTGCTGTCCGGCTCAAAGCCGGGAAGCACTCGTGATGCGTGGTAGTCATCAAAAAGCTTTCCCCCAAATTCAAGGTAAAGCTTTCCCCCAAATTCATTAATACGCTCATTAATCTTTTCCGATTGCAGCTTTAAGTATTTGTTGTTGTCAAAGCCGATCGTTCTCATCTTTCTGATTCTCCCTTTTTTATATGTTGCTATTCTCTGCGGCAAGTTGCTGCCAATGTTAAAAATAATCATAAAATTACCCGTGCAAGGACACGGGAATTTCAGGCTATGGCAATTCTTTGATAGATTATCATCATCGGGTTATCCGGGTCAAGAGTAAAAATGACGATATTGAACTGAACTTTCAAAAATAATAATCTACACCGTTTATTATAACTTCTAAAGCCTTCATTTTCAAATAATTTTAACGATTAGAATTAAAATTTTGTAGAAAATCAAATATTGCACTTATTATAAGCTGCTGCACGCTTTTTTCTCTTTTTTTATTCACAATTATGTGGTACAATCACCAATTAGATATACTGATAATAATACGGATTTTTTCGTTAAACAAGAAAGGCAATTTGGCCCATGAGCATAATTACTAAAATTTTTGGAACATACAGTGAACGGGAGCTTAAAAAGATAAATCCCGTTGTGGACAAAATAGAGGCGCTTTCAGCTCAGTATAGGGCTCTTTCCGATGAGCAATTACGCACAAAAACTGACGAATTTAAGGCCCGCCTTAATAAAGGCGAAACTTTGGACGAGCTTCTACCTGAAGCCTTTGCAACAGTGAGGGAGGCCTCACTGCGCGTTCTGGGTATGTATCCCTTCCGCGTTCAGCTTATCGGCGGCATTGTGCTTCATCAGGGGCGCATAGCCGAAATGAAGACCGGCGAGGGCAAAACCCTTGTTGCCGTTCTCCCGGCCTACCTTAACGCTCTTTCAGGTGACGGAGTGCATATTGTCACCGTCAACGACTATCTTGCCCGCCGTGACAGTGAATGGATGGGTAAGATTCACCGCTTTTTGGGATTTTCCGTGGGACTTATTGTTCACGGTCTTTCAAGCGATGAGCGCAGAGCGGCCTATGACTGCGACATCACCTACGGCACCAACAACGAAATGGGCTTTGACTACCTTCGGGACAATATGGCCATATACAAGGAAAATATGGTTCAGAGGGGACATCCCTTTGCAATTGTTGATGAGGTGGACTCTATCCTCATAGACGAGGCCAGAACCCCGCTTATCATTTCCGGTATGGGCGACGAGGGCACCGAACTCTACCGCCAGGTGGACGACTTTGTTTGCCGGCTAAAGCCCGTTGTTTATGCCAGTGTTGACGAAAAAAGTCAGGAGTCTGAGGACTTAGATGCAGACTACGTGGTGGATGAAAAGGCGAAAACCTCAACCCTTTCAGCCCGCGGCATCATGAAGGCAGAGCAGGCCTTCGGTATAGAAAACCTCTCCGACCTTGAAAATTCCACCCTTTCCCACCACATAAATCAGGCCATAAAAGCCCACGGCGTTATGAAGCGTGACATTGACTATGTGGTCAAGGATGCTCAGGTTACTATTGTTGACGAATTTACTGGACGGCTAATGCTGGGACGCCGCTATAGCGAGGGCCTCCATCAGGCTATAGAGGCCAAGGAGCGGGTGAACGTGCAAAGAGAGAGCAAGACTCTTGCCACAATCACCTTCCAGAACTACTTCCGTCTTTACAAAAAGCTCTCAGGCATGACCGGCACGGCAGTTACAGAGCGGGAAGAATTTTTGGCAATATACAATTTGGACATTGTTGAGATTCCCACAAACAAGCCCCTTGCCCGGGTGGATTATCCTGACAGTGTTTATAAAAACCAAGAGGGCAAATATAGGGCCATTATTAACCAGATTGTGGCCTGCCATGAGAAAGATCAGCCCGTTCTGGTGGGAACTGTTTCCATCGAAAAAAGTGAGCTTATATCCTCTCTTTTAAAGCGCACGGGCATACGGCACAATGTTTTAAATGCAAAGAACCACGAAAAGGAAGCGGAGATTATAGCTCAGGCCGGTATGCCGGGGGCTGTTACCATAGCCACCAACATGGCCGGACGAGGCACCGACATTATGCTTGGGGGTAACGCAGAGTATCTTGCAAAGCACGACCTTAAAAAACACGGTTGCGGGGACGAGATTATTGCACAGGCCACAGGCTTTGGTGAAACGGACGATGAAAACATCTTGCAGGCCAGGGAGATGTTCTCCGAGCGCCTTGCCTTCCACAAGGAGCAAATAGCCGGTGAAGCTGAGAAGGTCCGCGTTGCCGGTGGTCTTTTCATTATCGGCACTGAGCGCCACGATTCGCGCCGTATTGATAACCAGTTGCGGGGACGCGCCGGCCGTCAGGGCGACCACGGTGAGAGCCGCTTCTATCTTGCCATGACCGACGATATAATGCGTCTTTTCGGCAGCGAGCGAGTTATTGGCATGATGGAGCGTCTGGGAGTGGATGAGAACACACCCCTGGATCATAAAATGCTCTCCAATGCCATTGAGCAGTCGCAAAAAACCGTTGAAAGCCGTAACTTTCAATCTCGTAAATCCGTTCTTGAATACGACGACGTTATGAACGTACAGAGAAACATCATCTATGAGCAACGCCGCAAGGTTCTTGACGGCGAGGATATTCTAAGCTCTGTCAGCGGCATGATTGAGGAGTATATTGCCACTCGTGTTATGGAGGGACTATCCGGCCACAACTACTTCGACGACATGGAGCAGTTTGACAAAACGGTTGCGCCCTTTGAGGGACTGCTTATACAAAAGGGCGAGCTTCGCCCCACCCGAATGGAGCTTGAAAACATGCTCCCCGACGGCCTAATTGCACAGGTACTTGAAAAAGCCGAGGCCGTTTATGCCGCCAGAGAAAAGGAATTCGGCACCATGCCCAACGGTGTGCCTCTTATGCGCGAGCTTGAGAGGGTCATTATGTTGCGGGTGGTGGACGAATACTGGATGGACCACATAGACGCTATGCACGAGCTGCGCCGGGGCATTGGTCTTCGGGGCTACGGCAATGACAAGCCTATAGACGCCTACAAGCGCGAGAGCTTCGATATGTTTGATGCCATGAACGCAGGTATTCGTGAGGAGATAGTGCGCAGGCTCTTTACGGTTCGCGTAAAGCGGGAGCAGCCGATCGAGCGAAAAAGTGTCTCCGTTGGGGCTATAAACAGTGTGGGAGGGGACCCCTCCCAGAAAAAACAGCCCGTCAGGGCCGCCGCAAAGCCAGGTCGCAACGACCCTTGCCCCTGCGGTAAAATGAAGGAGGACGGCAGCCGTAGATTAAAATACAAAGAGTGCTGCGGCCGCAACGATTAAGTGCTTTCTTTACCCCATTTAAACTATAATATATCGGCGCTCTCAATGAATTTGGAGAAGTGAAGAGTCCTGCACATTTAGATTGCGTATATTTTTAAGGAGAAGGATTTTGGAAACATCTAAGCCCTTTGCTGAAATGAGCTATAAGGAGCTCATGTTTATGATAGCCCCTACTATACCCTACAACCACTGCTTCACCTCCCGTGTGGGCGGGGTTAGCACAGGTTGTCTTGAGAGTTTAAACCTTGGCGAAAACCGTGGTGACAGCCAGGAGAATGTTCGGGAAAACTATTGCCGCGTGCTGGAGGCCATGGGTTTACCGCCGCAAAACTTATGCTTTACAAAGCAGGTTCATGGCAGGGAGGTTCGGGTTGTAACCAATGCTGATCGGCGTGAGCTTTTCACCCCCTTCAAATACGAGGCCGACGGACTTGTAACAGATGTTCCCGGGCTGCCCCTCATTTGCTTTATAGCAGACTGTGTGCCGGTGCTGTTGTGCGACCCGGAGGCGGGGGTCGTTGCCGCGGTACACTGCGGCTGGCGCTCAACGGTTGCGGACATTCTTGGCAATGCCGTAGACAAGATGATCGGTCTTGGGGCACTGCCGGAGAGCATCTGTGCCGCCATCGGCCCTGCTATCGACCTGTGCTGCTATGAAACAGGTCCGGAAGTGCCAGAGGGAATCGACAAACTTCTTGGCGAGGGGGCAGAGGGCACATATTTTTCTGTTGGCCATGAAGGCAAATTTATGGTAGACTTAAAGGAAGCTAACAAAAGACGGCTTCTTCAGTTGGGCGTTTTAGAAAACAACATATCCGTAAGTGATGAATGCACCTTCTGCAACAGCGACCGCTACTGGTCTCACAGGCAGACCCGGGGGGAGCGGGGCTCCCAGGCGGCGGTTATCGTTATTAGCCCTCTTGATACCGTGGAGGATATAGGCGATGAACAGCAAGTTTAAAAAAACTCTCACAGCGCTGCTTTCAGCATCCATTTTGCTGACGGCTATGATAGCCTGCGGCAGCAGGGGGACAGAAAATGAAGAGGAGCCTCTGCCGGAGCTTACGGAAGAGAACCATGAGGCTCCCGGACTTGCCGCAGCAGACGATGTGTTTTCCCTTAATTATGATAGTGACTATTCCTTTAACCCCTTTTCTACCACCAACGCTTCAAACATCCTCTGCACGCAGGTAATGTATGACCAGCTTTTCAGTGTTGATAATACCTATAATTACACAGGAAACGTTGTGGAGAGCTTTTCCAGCGAGGACGGGATAACCTGGCGCTTTTATGTGGATACCGACGTGAAGTTTTGGGACGGTACAAACCTTTCTGCCTCCGATGCCTCTTACTCTGTACAGCGGGCTATGCAAAGCCCCCAGTTCAAGACAAGGCTTAAAAGCATCATTGGCTGCAGCGCGGCTGATGGAAAGCAATTTATCATAACCCTTAATAGCGCCAATATGCAGTTTCCCGCCCTACTTACCATCCCTGTTATTAAATATGGCTCTGTTGGAGAAAACGCACCCATGGGCACCGGGCCTTACATGCCCAACGAGGGTATGACAAAGCTGGAACTTTTTAAGGACTATAGGCTGGCGGAAAAAATGCCGACGGATACCATATATCTAAAGGAATACAAGGAGATGGAGGCGGCAATCAATGCCTTTGAAAACTCCGAGATCGACCTTGTTACCAATGACCCTACCGGCTTTTTTAACGTAGGCTACGGTACGGCGAACGAGGCACGCTATTTCCCCACCACCCACATGCACTATCTTGGTTTTAACGAAAACGGCGGCTTTTTCTCCGTTCCTCTGGCGCGAAAGGCCATGACCTATGTTGTAGATCGCGAACACATAGTGGTTAATATTATGAATGGTGCTGCCACTGCCGCAACCCTGCCCATGCACCCGGCCTGCCAATATTATAATGACAAATTTTCCGATATAATTTCCTACTCAATTGCAAAAAGCCAGATTGCCTTTGATGAAGCTCAGGTTCAGGACTACGACGATGATGGCTTTCGAGAAATCATGATTACAGGTGTTCAGGTGGAGTCGGACATTAAGTTTATCGTCTGCAACGAAAGTGCCAGCAAGGTAAGCGCCGCCCGTGCCATTGCCGACAACATGCTTGCCCTGGGCCTTAAAGTGACCCTTTTTGAGCTTCCTTGGCTTGAATATAATTACGCCCTCAATCAGGGCGACTTTGACATGTATTATGCGGAAACCAGTCTCACTGCGGGCTTTTCAGTTAATGAGCTTCTGCTATATGGGGGCAAGCTCAACTACGGCAAGGTTAACGACCAGTCCCTTGCTGACTGTATCGGCGCCTATATGAGAGCCACCGCCGAGAACCGGCAGACTGCAGCGGACATGATGTTTAAATACATCACCGACACTGCTCCCATTGTGACAATATGCTTTGAAAGGCAGCAGGTAATTACCCACAGGGGTGTTGTGACCGGTCTTGACCCCAACCAGTATAATATCTTTTACGGCTTGGAAAACTGGGAAATCAGAAACCACTGATATATACACAGGGAGCGGGGGTTTCCCGTGCCCTAAGTAATAAAAAAGGAGCTTTAGCGATGACAGATAGAGACTTGCTTAATCTGGCAAGAGAGGCGGCGGCAAACGCCTATTGCCCATATTCGCGTTTTCCCGTCGGCGCGGCTCTTGAATGTGCTAACGGACGCATCTTCACTGGCTGCAATGTGGAGAATATGGCCCTTGGCAGCACCATGTGCGCCGAGCGGGTTGCCATCTATAAGGCGGTCAGCGAGGGGATAACTGATTTTCACCGCCTTGCGATTTATGGCGAAGGTGATGAATATTGCATGCCCTGCGGTACCTGCCGTCAGGTTATGAATGAGTTTCCCGGCGATTTG
The DNA here is from genome assembly GCA_964576195.1 of uncultured Oscillospiraceae bacterium. GTDB lineage: Bacteria > Bacillota > Clostridia > Oscillospirales > Oscillospiraceae > UBA2658. The sequence goes on from CAZNUD010000017.1 coordinate 6,928, forward strand.
GAAATACTCTGCGCCCGCTCAACAGGCGGCTACGTGAGTTATAAGTTGTCAACACTGCTGCCCCATTCCTTCAAATTCGGATATTTCGAAGGCTAAAATGGCTGTGGCCGGAAAGGAGTAGAAGCGTTTCGTGAATTTAGAACAATTAAAAATATTTATCTCCGTTGTGGAGCATGGAAGCTTCACGCAGGCGGCGCAGGCGCTGTATATCAGCCACTCCACCACCAGCCGAAATGTTGCGGCGCTGGAGGAGGACTTGGGCGTGCAGCTACTTTACCGCAACAGCCGAAAGGTGGCGCTCACTCCTGCCGGTCAACTTCTCTTTAACGACGGAAAACAATTTCTGCAAAGTGCGGAGCTGCTGGAAAACGCCGTCCGCAATGCCGGAAAGGGCATGGCGGGGGAGCTTTCCGTTGCCAGCGTTAATATGTATTCCCAAGAAATGTTCTGCGGGTGCAAGGAGTTTTGTGCCCGCTATCCGGACGTTATGCTGGGCATTTACCATAAGGAAATGTCTGAGATCATTTCGCAGGTGCTTGAGGGCGAGGCGGATATGGGAGTATCCTTTTCTTACGCGATGCCCGAAAAGCTTGCAGGCTGTAAAACCCTCAGTATTGAAACAACGCGCTTTTGCCTTGTGGCTCCCATAGGGCATCCCTTGGCGAAGAAGAAGTCCGTTACCGTAGAGGATATGAAGGACGTTAGCTATATCAGCGTCGGCCATCAGCGCAGCGGATTTGCAAAGCACTTGGAGGATGCAATGCTTCAGGGCAAGCCTGCAATAGAGATTCAGTCCGTTCCCACTTTGGAGTCCCTTTTTTTGCAGGTTCGCAGCGGCAACGGCGTTTCTATGGTGCCATACCCCATGGCCTATGAATACGGAGCAAACTGCTCAATTCTGGACATCGAAGGGCTGGAAAGCGACTTTGAAGTTGTGCTTTTCTGGCGGGAGAACAACGAAAACCCGTCTTTGCCGCTTTTTATCGAGCTTATGAGGGAGCTGTGAAAGGATTTGCGTGGCAAAAACAAGTGAGTTATGAAAAAGAGATATAAATATATATTGCTTCTGATTTTGATAGTTTTGATGGTAACATCTGCCCTGTCTATGCCTAAGGCACAGGCCAAGGGCTTTCCTGATGTGGATGAAAGCGATTGGTACTACAAGGATTTGATGAAGCTTGTTAATACCGGCATCATCAGCGGCTATCCGGACGGTACCTTTAAACCCGGGAACAAAATAAGCCGGGGTGAGTTTATCCATATGGTGGTCATGGTTGCGGAAATCTGGACTGACAAGGTGCTTACCGGAGTGTCCTGGGCCGAGAGTGACTGGCACTCACTAAACGACGCGGGTATTCTGGACATCTCCACCGGCCCATACAGTCAGGGTGATTTATTCCCTTGCACTGCTGCTGCCCTGAATGCACCCATCACCCGATATGAAATGTCATACATTATAAATGGAGTTCTTTACAGCGCCTATTACGAAAAGCAAATGGAGCTTAAAAACCCCTCCGACTCTTACGCAAACTACATTTCCGACTACGGCAGCATGGACAAGAGCTATCAAGGCCCTGTGGAACAGGTGTTTAGCAAGGGGATCATTACAGGTGATGAAAATGCTTCCTTTAACGGCGGAAACCAGCTTACCCGCGCCGAGAGTGCGGCCGTAATCGTTCGTCTGACATGGTCGGTTGAGCGCAAGGCTCAGACATTCGCCCAGGAAAAAGCCGTTGAAACTGTTGCACCAACCACATCCTTCGCATTCCGCTACAGGACAATGACTAATACCGACCGCCGTTTGGCCCTGTTCGGCAACCCCAACAAAACCCATTTCACATCACCGGCTGATGCCGGCAACCATGTGGTGAACATCAAGGTGCCAACTTGGGACATTAACGCCGCCGGAGCGAAATATACTCGAACATGGGACATAAGCGTTAACGCCTTGGTGGTGGACGAGCTTAAGAGCATATTTGAGGAAATTTACAACAGTGCGGAGAGATTCCCCATCCACGCACTGGGCGGAGCTCGATACAGCGACAATATGCGCCATTCCTGGGGCTGCGCTATAGACATTAACCCAATGGAAAACTACTACATACACTATGCCACAGGTCAGACAGTCGGTAAATTCTGCTGGAAAAACGGCTCAAGCCCCTATTGCATCACCCCGGATAGCAGCGTTGTCAAAGCCTTTGCCAAATACGGCTGGGGTTGGGGCGGTCAGGGCTGGACCAGCGCTGCAGACTATATGCATTTTTCCATACTTGCTAATGGCGGCTGATACATTATATATTAAAGAACACATATACAAATAGAACATATATTTGGGGCTGTGAAGATGTGGTAGCAGCCCCAAAGCTTTTTCTCACACAAAAGTTGCTTTTAGTAAAAAAATACGATATTTTTGCGGCTTGAAGCATAAGAAAAACTGGTATTTTTTATTTTCTTAAAAAAGACGAATTTTCTGTAGAAAATTTGTTTAATTCTATTGACAGTGGGCGAATATTCTGTTATTCTACTAGGGCGTCTGTTGGGAGAGTTGCGCCCAATGGAGCAAAATATGCGATGAAGCGGGAGATTGCGGGTTTGGCACCCGGTAACTTCCGTGGAGTATGTCCGTTGCAACCCTTAAGGTTGCAATAATCGGGCGGTTGAGATTGTCCTCGTATCACGCGTATATCGCTTGCACGAAGTAAGCCGGATATAATCCGGTTTGTTTTTCGGACTGGATCTGATACGCACGGCCAAGTGTACGGGAAAAGCACTCTCGCCGAACGTACTACCGACCAAGCCAATGTAGTCGGAACAAAAAACGTATCGGAGGATAATAATAATGGCAGCAACAAACAAAAAAATGATTCGCATCAGACTCAAGGCGTATGATCATCAGCTCATAGACAAGGCGGCAGAGAAGATAGTGGCAACCGCAAAGCGCACAGACGCCAAGGTTTCCGGCCCTATTCCTCTCCCCACCAAGACTGAGATAATTACTGTCCTGCGCGCTGTTCATAAATATAAGGACAGCCGCGAGCAGTTCGAGCGCCGCACCCACAAGCGCCTCATTGACATTATGAACCCCACCCAGAAAACGGTTGAGTCTCTTATGTCCCTTGAGCTACCTGCAGGTGTAGAGATTGAAATGAAGCTGTAATTTGTGTATCGTTTAATTCCATCAACAGCCTGTCGCTTGCCGCTTGCGTCGGTGGGCGGAGGTCAAGTCAGCAGCCTCTTTGCCAATAGTGCTTATGCGAGCTGACCAATAACCTATAAGGAGGAAATATCATGAAGAAAGCCATCATCGGCAAAAAGGTAGGCATGACGCAGATCTTCGATGAGCTTGGCCGCGTTGTTCCGGTCACCGTTATTGAAGCGGGACCAAACGTTATTGTCCAGAAGAAAACCAAGGACAAGGAAGGCTATGAGGCCGTCCAGCTTGGTTTTATGGATCAGCCTGAGCGCAAGATCACCAAGCCTGAAAAGGGACACCTTGAAAAAGCGGGTGTTACCTTAAAGAAGCATCTTAAAGAGTTTCGCCTTGAGGACTGCACCGCACTTAACGTGGGTGATGAGATTAAGGCTGACGTGTTCACCGAGGGAGATAAGGTTGATGTAACTGGCATCTCCAAGGGTAAGGGCTACTCCGGCGTTATTAAGCGCTGGGGCGCTCACAGAACCCCAACCAGCCATGGCGGAGGCCCTGTCCACCGTCATGCAGGCTCCATGGGTTCCGGCTCAGACCCCTCACGAATTCTCCCTGGAAAAATCGGTGCAGGTCAAATGGGCGCTGAACAGGTTACTGTTCAGAATCTTGAAGTCGTCAAGGTTGATCCCGAGCTTAACATGCTCGTAATTCGTGGTGCGATCCCTGGCCCCAAGGGCGGCGTTGTCTATATTAAGAACACCGTCAAGAGCATGAAGGCCAAGGGTGCAATCAGCGTCGGTACTAACCCGCAGAAGGCTTCTGCTCGCAGCAACCCGCAGAAGGCTTCCGCCAGAAACAGATAAGGAAAGGAGAGAATCTAAATGCCTACAGCAAATGTTTACAATATGTCCGGCAAAAAGGTCGGCGAGATCGAGCTCTCCGAATCCATCTTCGGAATCGAACCCAACGAGTCTGCGCTGCATGACTCCGTTAAGAACCATTTGGCTAACTGCCGTCAGGGAACCCAGAGTGCTCTCACCAAGGGTGAAGTTGACGTTACCACCAGAAAGCCTTGGAAACAGAAGGGCACTGGCCGTGCACGTGCAGGTCATGCGGGCTCTCCCATTTGGTATCACGGCGGCGTAGCTTTTGCTCCCAAGCCCAGAGATTACAGCTACACCCTCAACAAGAAGGTTAGAAGACTTGCTCTTAAGTCTGCTCTCTCCGCAAAGGCAGCCGAAGGCGAAATCATCGTTATCGACGACCTGAAGATAAGCGAGCCCAAGACCAAGGCGTTCAAGTCCTTCATGGGAAGCATCCAGGTAAACGGCAAGGCCCTTGTCATTACCGAGAACGTAGACGAGGCTGTTGTTAAGAGCGCAAGAAACATACCCGGCGTTAAGACAACCATAGCTACCATCCTGTCCCCCTACGACATCCTCAACGCAGGACAGCTCGTAGTTGACAAGGCTGCGTTGGCGAAAATCGAGGAGGTGTACGCATGATGAGAACTGCATATGACATCATCATCCGTCCCATCATCACTGAGCAGTCCATGGAAGACCTGGACATCAAGAAATATGTTTTTGAAGTGGCGAAGGATGCTAACAAGATCGAAATAAAAAAAGCTATCGAAGAGGTTTTCGGAGTTAAAGTTATAAGAGTCAGCACCAGCATTGTACCCGGAAAGGAAAAGCGCATGGGCGGACAGCCCAAGGGCATGACCTCCGAGTGGAAAAAGGCCGTTGTAAAGCTCAGCAGGAGCTCCAAAAATATTGAGCTCTTCGAGGGTATGGTGTAAGGGAGGAAATGAGATATGTCCATAAAAACTTATAGGCCTATTACACCGTCCCGGAGACACATGACGGTTTCGGGCTTCGTCGGTGTTGACAAGCGGGCAATTCCGGAGAAAAGCCTTGTAGAGGTTCTCAAGAAAAAAGCCGGCCGCAACAGCTACGGCCGCATCACCGTTCGTCATCGCGGCGGCGGCAACAAGAAGAAATACCGCATCATTGATTTCAAGCGCAACAAGATTGATATGCCCGCTGAGGTACTCCGTCTTGAGTATGACCCCAACCGCACAGCATTTATTGCGCTTATCCAGTACGAGGATGGCGTCAAGAGCTACATTATTGCTCCCATAGGACTAAAGGCAGGAGACAAGGTTGTTTCCTCCGCCTCGGCTGATATTAAGCCCGGCAACTGCATGCCCATAGCCAACATCCCCGTGGGCACAGTTATCCACAACATCGAGCTTTATCCCGGCAAGGGTGCGCAGCTCGTTCGCTCTGCCGGCGTTTCCGCTCAGCTTATGGCTAAGGAAGGCAGCATGGCTCAGGTTCGCCTCCCCTCCGGTGAGTACCGCAAGGTTCGCATGGAGTGCAAGGCTTCCATAGGCCAGGTGGGCAACATCGACCACGGCAACGTTCACATCGGTAAGGCTGGTCGTAAACGTCACATGGGTTGGCGCCCCACCGTTCGCGGAAGCGCCATGAACCCCTGCGACCACCCCCACGGCGGCGGCGAGGGCAGGTGTCCCATCGGTCGTCCCAGTCCTGTTACTCCTTGGGGCAAGCCCACACTCGGATACAAAACGCGCAAGGCTAAGAACGCTACCGATAAGTTCATAGTCAAACGCCGTAATGAGAAGTAAGGGGGGAAAAATAAGTGAGCAGAAGTGTAAAAAAGGGCCCGTATGCAGCTCCCGAGCTGCTTAAGCGCGTCGATGAAATGAATAAATCCGGCGAGAAGAAGGTTCTCAAAACCTGGAGCCGCGCCTCAACAATTTTCCCGACTTTTGTTGGACACACAATTGCCGTACATGACGGTCGTCGTCATGTTCCCGTATACGTAACCGAAGATATGGTCGGACACAAGCTTGGAGAGTTTGCTCCTACGCGTAGTTTCCGTGGCCATGCCGGTTCAAAGACCGGAAGATAAGGAGGAGAATAAATGGAAGCAAGAGCAGAACACAAATTTGCGCGCATCTCCCCCCGTAAGGTCAAAATCGTATGCGACATGATCCGCGGCAAGGACGTAGAGACAGCTCAGGCTCTCATGGCAGCCACTCCCAAGGCAGGCTGCGAGCTGATTAGCAAGGTTCTCAAAAGTGCGGTAGCAAACGCAGAAAACAATTTTAGCATGGATCCCGACAAGCTTTATGTCAAGGCAACCTATGCTAATGAGGGTCCCATCCTCAAACGCGGCATGCCTCGTGCACAGGGCCGTATGTTCAGAATTAACAAGAGAACCAGCCACATAACCGTTATAGTGGCTGAGAAAGAGTAAGGGAGGAGGCAGAATATGGGACAGAAAGTTAATCCTCATGGATTTCGTGTCGGCGTCATTAAGGACTGGGATTCCAGATGGTATGCCAGAGAAGATAAGGTCGGCGATCTAATAATTGAGGACTACAACATCCGAAAATACCTTAAAGAGACCCTGTATTCCGCAGGCGTTCCCAACATCGAAATTGAGCGAGACAGCTCCAAGGTGCGTATCTTTATCCACTGCGCACGTCCCGGCGTCGTTATCGGCAGGGGCGGCACGGAAATAGAGCGCCTGAGACTCTCAATCGAGAAGATGATCGGCAAGCCCGTTGCGCTTTCCATTGTTGAGGTTCGCACTCCCGATACAAACGCACAGTTGGTTGCAGAGAGCATTGCACAGCAGCTTGAAAAGCGCATCGGCTTCCGCCGCGCCATGAAAAATGCTATGGGCCGTGCAATGCGCATGGGCGTTAAGGGTATTAAGGTTATGTGCTCCGGCCGTTTGGGCGGTGCAGAAATTGCTCGCAGAGAGTGCTATCATGAGGGTACTATCCCCCTCCAGACTATCCGCGCTGACATTGAGTACGGCTTTGCTGAAGCTGCCACCACCTATGGACGCGTTGGTGTTAAGGTTTGGATATATAAGGGTGAGATCCTCTCCCAGACACTCCGCAGCACCCCCCGCGTTATGGATATGAATCGCAGAGATGACCGCAATAAACGTGACCGCAGAAGGAACGACAACCGTGACGGTCGCAGCGGAGGCTATAACCGGGATAATCGTGGTGGTCAGGGAGGATATAATCGTGGTGGCTACAACCGCGGCCCCCGCCCCGCAGCACCCGCAGCACCCGCAGCACCCGCAGCACCCGCAGCACCCGCAGCACATGCAGCACCCGCAGCACCAGTAGCACCTAAGGAAGGAGGCAACGCATAATGCTTCTGCCTAAAAGAGTTAAATACCGCAGAGTTCACCGCGGTCGCATGAAGGGCAAAGCCTCCAGAGGCAACTATGTTGCATACGGTGAATATGGCCTTATGGCCACCGAGCCGAGCTGGATCACCTCCAATCAGATTGAGGCGGCCCGTATCGCGATGACACGTTACACCAAGCGTGGCGGTAAGGTTTGGATCAAGATATTCCCCGACAAGCCCGTTACCGAGAAGCCCGCTGAAACCCGTATGGGTTCCGGTAAGGGTTCTCCCGAGTATTGGGTGGCAGTTGTGAAGCCGGGCCGTGTTATGTTTGAAATTGCCGGCGTTCCCGAAGAAACCGCTCGTGAAGCAATGCGTCTTGCTAGCCACAAGCTCCCCTGCAAGACGAAGTTCGTTGCCCGCGAGAAAGATACCGAGACAGGTGGTGAATAAGATGAAGGCAAACGAAATACGCGGTATGTCCGCCACCGAGCTTGAGGGTAAACTTCTGCAGCTCAAAAAGGATCTGTTCAACCTCCGTATGCAGCACGCCACTAACCATCTTGACAATCCGACCAAAATCGCAGCGACCCGTCGCGACATTGCCCGAGTCAAGACAGTTATTCGCCAGAAACAGCTCGAGCAGTGAGGAGGTAAATGATAATGAACGAAGTCAGAACATCTTCCCGCAAGACCCATGTCGGCAAGGTAGTGTCCGATAAGATGGACAAAACCATCGTGGTCATTGTTGAAGATCGCGTTGCGCATCCTCTTTATAAGAAGATCATAAAGCAGACATATCGTCTAAAGGCACACGATGAGAACAACGAAGCCGGCATCGGCGACAAGGTCAGAGTTATGGAGACCCGCCCCCTGTCCAAGGACAAGAGATGGCGTCTCGTAGAAATTATTGAAAAGGCGAAGTAAGGAGGTCACGAAATGATACAACAGGAAACATTTCTTAAGGTGGCCGACAATACCGGCGCCAAAGAAATCAAATGCATCCGCGTACTTGGCGGGTCCAAGCGCAGATACGGCAATATAGGCGATGTTATCGTTGCTTCTGTCCGAAAGACCCAGCCCGGAAGCTCAATTAAGAAGGGCGAGGTTGTCAGAGCGGTTATCGTTCGCACAGCAAAGGGCGTCCGTCGTAAAGACGGTACCTATGTTCGTTTCGACGAGAACGCAGCGGTTCTTATCAAGGAAGACAAGAACCCCCGCGGAACTCGTATCTTCGGACCCGTTGCCCGTGAGCTTCGTGACAAGGATTACATGAAGATCCTGTCTCTGGCTCCCGAAGTCATATAGGAGGGCAAGAAGAATGTTTATTAAGAAAGACGATACAGTTGTTGTCCTGTCCGGCAAGGACAAGGGCAAACGGGGCAAGGTGCTTTTCGCTGACCCCAAAAACGGCAAGGTCATTGTAGAGGGCGTCAATGTGGCTAAGTGCCACATCAAGGCTCGCAAGCCCGGCGAAGAGAGCGGTATCATTAAAAAAGAAACCCCCATCTACGCCAACAAGGTTATGCGCGTTTGCCCCAAGTGTGGTAAGCCCACCCGCGAGGCACATCAGTTTCTCAAGGATGGCAGCAAGGTTCGCATCTGCAAAAAGTGCGGCGAAACCATATAAGAAAGGAGAGACTTTTTAAATGACAAGAATGAAGAAAAAATATTTTGAGGAAGTCGCTCCCGTTCTTATGAAAAAGTATGGATACAAGAGCACTATGCAGCTTCCCAAGATCGACAAGATTATTATCAGCGTTGGCGCAGGCGACTGCAAGGACAACGCAAAGGGGCTTGACGCAGTTATCAAGGACATCAGCACTATCGCCGGTCAGAAGGCCGTGCCCACAGTTGCTCGCAAGTCAGTAGCTAACTTTAAGCTCCGCGAGGGCATGAACGTTGGCGTTAAGGTAACTCTCCGTCAGGACAGAATGTGGGAGTTCTTGGACAGACTCCTAAACGTAGCTCTTCCCCGTGTTCGCGATTTCCGTGGAATTAACCCTGATGCCTTCGATGGTCGTGGCAACTACAGCTTCGGCCTCAAGGAGCAGATTATCTTCCCCGAAATCGACTACGACAAGATCGAAAAGCTGCGTGGCATGAATATTGCCATTTGCACCACTGCCAAGACCGACGAAGAAGCAAGAGAGCTGCTCAGTCTCATGGGCGCACCCTTCGCAAGAGCATAGGAGGAAAGACCATGGCTAAGACATCAATGAAGATCAAGCAGGCTCGTCCTGCCAAGTACTCCTCACGGGAGTACAATCGCTGCAAGATCTGTGGCCGTCCTCATGCATACCTTCGCGACTACGGCGTATGCAGAATTTGCTTCCGTGAGCTGGCCTATAAGGGCCAGATTCCCGGAGTTCGCAAAGCGTCTTGGTAAGGGCGGCTGTGCAGGGAGTCCTTTTAATGCAGCTTCCCGCCTTGCCGCTTACACAGCACTGTTTGCGTCGGCGCGATTATGCTAAAGGACACCCTGCCACCCATTAGGTTACTGAGAAAAATCCCAGTCAACCTTTTTATCGGTTCATACGAGCCCCATATGATTTGTCGCGGCTTGCCGCTTCAAGTAAAAAAGGATGGCGAAAGGCCGGGTTCAATAAAGTATTGACTTGGAACCTCGCCGCCTGAACAGTACGAGAAATCGACTGTAACTCTATTTAAGGAGGAAATTCAAGTATGCAAATCACAGACCCAATTGCTGATATGCTTACACGTATCCGCAACGCTGGAAATGCAAAGCACGAGACCGTTGACGTCCCCGCTTCAAAGATGAAGAAGGCTGTCGCCCAGATTCTTCTGGATGAGGGCTACATCAAGAGCTTTCAGCTAATCGAGGATAACGGACAGGGTATAATTCGTATAAGCCTTAAGTATATGCCTGGAAAAGAAAAGGCCATCCAGGGTCTTCGCCGCGTGTCCAAGCCGGGACTAAGGGTTTATGCCGGCGCAGAGGAGTTGCCTTATGTCCTTAAGGGACTAGGCATTGCAATCATTTCAACCTCCAAGGGCATTATGACCGACAAGGCTGCTCGAAAAGAGCATGTCGGCGGTGAAGTCCTGGCATTTGTATGGTAAGGGGGAGAATGAAATGTCAAGAATAGGTAGAGCACCCATTACCATTCCCGCAGGAGTGGAAATCAAATTAGACGAGAACAATCACGTCACCGTTAAGGGCCCCAAGGGAACTCTTGAGAGCAACTTTGCTCCCCAGATGAAGCTGGAGCAGGAGGCTGGTGTCCTCACCGTTTCCCGTCCTAACGACGAGAAAGAAAACCGTAGCATCCACGGTCTTACAAGATCGCTTCTTAACAACATGATTATCGGCGTGTCTGAGGGCTTTAAAAAGGAGCTTTCCGTACAGGGCGTTGGATACAGAGTTGCCAAGGATGGCAACAAGCTTGTCATGAACGTGGGCTTTAGCCATCAGATAGTCGTTGAGGAGACGAACGGCATCACTGTTGATGTTCCCAGCCCAAACACCATCATCATAAGCGGTATTGATAAGCGGAAGGTTGGCCAGTTTGCGGCTGACGTGCGTAAGAAAAGACCCCCCGAGCCCTATAAGGGCAAGGGAATTCGGTATGCCGACGAAGTGGTTCGCCACAAAGAAGGCAAAACCGGAGCAAAATAAAAGGAGGTGTGCCTAAATGATTAAAAGACCTGATACAAAAGCTCAGCGCTTAAAGCGCCATAAGAGAGTGCGCGCCAAGATCTCCGGCACGCCCGGGATTCCCAGACTCGACGTTTTTAGAAGTAATGCCAACATCTACGCCCAGATTATTGACGACGAAAACGGCGTCACCCTGTGCGCAGCGTCCTCCAACGAGAAGGACTTTGAAGGTCTATGCAGCAACTGCGAAGCAGCCAACAAGGTTGGCAAGCTCCTTGCAGAGCGCGCAAAGGCCAAGGGCATTGTAACAGTTGTCTTCGACCGCGGCGGATACATTTATCACGGTCGCGTTAAGGCGCTGGCAGAAGGCGCCCGCGAGGGCGGTCTTGACTTTTAGTCGGGAGGAGGAAGAAACAAAATGGCTTATAACAATGACAGACGAGACAACAGACGAGACAACAGACGCGGCGAGGGCCCCCAGTCCGAGTTCACTGAAAAGCTGGTTTCCCTCAACCGTGTATCCAAGACCGTTAAGGGCGGTCGCGTAATGAAGTTCTCTGCTCTAATGGTAGTTGGAGATGGCAAGGGCCGCGTAGGCTTTGGCCTGGGTAAGGCCGGCGAAGTATCCGAAGCTATCCGCAAGGGCATTGATGACGCAAAGAAGAATGTAGTTAGAATTACACTTGAGGAAAACACCATTCCCCACGAGATAATTGGCGAGTTCGGTGCAGGCCGCGTTCTTCTCAAGCCTGCTGCACCCGGTACCGGCGTTATAGCCGGCGGTGCTGTTCGTGCAGTTGTTGAAGCAGCCGGTATCAAGGACATTCGTACCAAGTGCCTGCGCTCCAACAATCCCCACAATATTGTTGCCGCTACTATGGTTGGCCTAAAGTCCCTGCGCAATGCAGAGCAAATTGCAGCCATTAGAGGCAAAACTGTTGCAGAAATAAGAGAATAAGGAGGGTACAGCAATGGCAAATTTCAAGATCGAGCTTGTTAAGAGTTTGAACGGCAGAAACGATAAGCACATCGCCACTGCAAACTCTCTTGGACTGCACAAGATTGGCAACACCACCGTGCAGCCCGACAACCCCCAGACCAAAGGCAAGATAGCTCAAATCAGTTATCTCCTTAAGGTCACAGAAGAATAAGGAGGTGCAGGCATGAAACTTCAAGAGCTTTCACCGGCAGTAGGTTCCACTCGAATCAAGTATCGCAAGGGCAGGGGCAACGGCTCCGGAAACGGCAAGACTGCCGGCCGTGGTCAAAAGGGCCAAAGGTCCCGCAGCGGTGGCGGTGTTAGAGTTGGCTTTGAAGGCGGCCAGATGCCTCTGGCTCGCCGCATTCCTAAGCGCGGCTTTAACAACATTTTCGCAAAGCCCCTTACAGCAATAAATGTGTCTGTACTCAACAAGTATGAGGACGGCGACACTATCGACGCAGCTAAGCTACTTGCAGACGGCCAGCTTTCCAAGTGCGAGTATGGTCTCAAGGTTCTCGGTAGCGGCGAGATTACAAAAAAGCTTACAGTTAAAGCAACCGCTTTCTCCGAGTCTGCGAAGCAGAAAATAGAAGCCGCAGGCGGGAAGGCGGAGGTGGTCTAAGTGCTTGAAACAATGCGTAACGCATGGAGGATTGACGAGCTTCGCAAAAAGATACTTTTTACCCTCTTCATCATCCTGCTTTACCGTCTAGGCAACGCCATCCCGGTTCCCTATGTTGACATTAAAGCACTAGGAGAGTACTTCAATCAGTTGCAGAACACAGTCCTCGGTCTTTACAACGTGATGAGCGGAGGCGCGTTCTCCACAGCAACGATTTTTGCACTGTCCATTCAGCCCTATATCAACGCATCAATTATCATTCAGCTTCTGACCATCGCCATTCCCGCCCTTGAGCGCTTGCAAAAGGAAGGCGGCGAGGAAGGTCGCAAGAAAATCGCCAGCATCACCCGTTATTCCACCGTGGGCATCGGCCTTCTCCAAGGCTTTGCATACTATATGCTCATTAAGAACAACGGCCTGATTATGTCCGGCACCGGCATTTGGGAAGCGATAGTTATTATCCTCACCTTCACAGCCGGCTCCGCACTTATCATGTGGCTGGGCGAACAAATCACGGAGTTCGGAATTGGCAACGGAATTTCCATCATCCTTTTTGCAAGCATTGTTGCCCGCTTCCCCTCCAATATCATCACAATGACCTCCAACGTCTCCGCAGGAAGCCTTTCCTGGTACGGCATGATTTTAATGCTTCTGGGCGCACTGGCCATCATTGTGCTGATAGTTATTGTTACCAATGCCGAAAGACGCATTCCCATCCAGTACTCAAAGCGAGTGGTGGGGCGCAAAATGTACGGTGGCCAAAGCACACACCTTCCTATGAAGGTCAATATGTCCGGCGTTCTGCCAATCATCTTTGCTCAGTCTATCGCGTCCTTGCCCGCAACTATCTGTGCCTTCGTGCCCGGTTGGTCTGAGGGTTGGGCAATGGTAAACCTGTTTAATACTGATACTGTGTTTTACGCGGCCATCTACTTCCTGCTGATCATCTTCTTCGCTTATTTCTACTCCACCATTCAGTTCAACCCTGTGGAGATTGCTAATAACCTTAAGAAGAACGGCGGCTTTATACCTGGCTTCCGTCCCGGCAAGCCCACCAGCGATTACATTCAGAAGTCTCTGAACAAAATCACGCTGTTCGGTGCTATTTATCTGGGCATAGTTGCTGTTGTACCTATCATCATCAGCGCCATCAGCCCTGTTGCCAAAAACAGCGGCATTTCGCTGGGCGGAACGTCTATCATCATCGTAGTCGGCGTTGCACTTGAAACCGTAAAGGCTCTCGAGGCACAGATGATCATGCGTAATTACAAGGGCTTCCTAGACTAAGCCAAGACTTCGCAGACCGGCCTAGAACCGATCTGTTGTGCCAAAACTGAGTTAAATCGGTAGTCCTATAATGGGTGTGTCCGAAAGGCACATACAAAACGAAAAGGAATGTAATGTAATGAAACTCATTCTTTTAGGCGCCCCCGGCGCAGGCAAGGGTACGCAGGCGGAAATACTCAGCCGGAGGTTCAATGTCCCCACAATTTCAACGGGCAACATACTTCGTGCCGCAATGAAGAACGGCACTCCCGTCGGTCTTAAGGCAAAGGGATATGTTGAAAGCGGCAAGCTTGTTCCCGACGATGTCATTATAGGCATCGTCCGGGAGCGGCTGGCCGAGGATGACTGCAAAGGCGGTTACATTTTAGACGGCATGCCCCGCACCATCCCTCAGGCCGAAGCGCTTGAGCAGGTTGGTATTGATATTGGCCTTGCAATCTCCATTGAGATTGACGACGAGGTCATATTTGAGCGCATGACCGGCAGACGTACCTGCAAGAATTGCAGCACCACCTTCAATGTTGTTTCAAATCCTCCCAGGGTAGAAGGAAAGTGCGACAACTGCGGCGGCGAGCTTACCATTCGCAAGGATGACGCTCCCGAGACAGTTAAGTCTCGTCTTGAGATTTACCGTAAGGAAACTGAGCCTCTCAAGGATTTTTATGCAAAGAGAGGCAAGCTGAAAATGGTTAACAATCAGCCCACCATTGAGCTTACAACGAAACTTATAGTAGAGGCTTTGGGGTTATGAGCACAATAATAATCAAAAACCCCCGGGAAATTGAACTTATGCGCGTTGCGGGTAAAATAACCGCCGGCGCCCGCACAATTGGACGCCAAATGGTTGCCCCCGGCGTTACAACTGAAGAAATCAACAAAGAGATATTTGAATTCATCACGAAATCCGGCGCTGCTCCGTCCTTCCTTAATTATGGCGGTTTTCCTGGCAGCGCGTGCATCTCGGTGAACGACGAGGTCATTCACGGTATTCCCGGAAAACGCAGAGTTAACGCTGGCGACATAGTCAGTGTGGATGTTGGCGCGTTTATTGGAGGCTTTCATTGCGACTGCTGTGGAACCTCCCCGGCGGGAGAGACCACCGAAGAAGCAAAAAGACTGATTGAGGTTACTCGACAGAGCTTTTTTGAGGGGCTTAAATTTGCCCGTGTGGGATACCGAATATCGGACATTTCTCATGCCATTCAGGACTACGTTGAAGGCAAGGGATACAGTCTGGTTCGAGAATATGTAGGCCATGGTGTAGGAAGAAATCTTCACGAAGGCCCTGAGGTTCCAAACTACGGCGCCCCCGGTCACGGACCCCGGCTCGTTCCGGGCATGACGATTGCAATCGAGCCTATGGTAAACATGGGTGCTGCTGCAATAAGAGTGTTGGAAAACGACTGGACGGTTGTGACCATGGACGGCAGCTGGTCGGCACATTATGAAAACACCATTCTTATTACCGACGGAGAACCGGAAATCCTTACCTATGCGGAGGATCTCTGATGGATCAAGTCAAGCCCCGCGACATAGCAATCTCTCTGGCTGGCCACGACAGCGGCAGAGCCTACGTAGTTATAAAAACCGACGAGGCATTTGCCTATCTGGCTGACGGAAAAACCAGGAGAGTGTCAAACCCCAAAAAGAAGGCATTAAAGCATCTTCGCCTGGGGAAAGTGGGAAACTCGTCCCTTGCCGGACTTGATTTTTCCGGCATGGCGGCAGACAGTTTAATCCGGAAGCAGCTTGCGATTTATCGCAGCGAGGCCGACGTGACCGAGGAGGGAAGTCAGCTTGTCAAAAGACGACGTAATTGAGTTTGAAGGCAGAGTCGTTGAAGCTTTGCCCAATACAATGTTTCAGGTGGATATCGGCAACGGACACATAATCCTTGCCCATATCTCGGGAAAGCTGCGCATGAATTTCATCCGTATTCTACCCGGGGACAAGGTAACTGTGCAGATGTCACCCTACGATCTGACCCGTGGCAGAATAACCTGGAGAAGCAAATAATAACTACGGATAAAGCCTGAAACGGGTTCGGGTGGCGTCCGCTATTGGGTACCGCTCATTTCAGAGTCGGTGCAGTAAACGCACAGAATAGTTTATTTTTGGCTATAATGTGCTTTGAGCATTACGAAAGGAATGATCAAAGATGAAAGTTAGACCGTCCGTAAAACCCATGTGTGAAAAGTGCAAGGTAATTAAGCGCAAGGGCAAGGTAATGGTTATCTGCGAGAACCCGAAGCATAAGCAGAGACAGGGCTAAGCAGGTTGCCCTGATTTGTGGGAGGAATTTTTCTCTCGATATAATCAACCTGTTACGTGGAAGCGCAAGGAACAAAGCGAAACTAAGCAGCGCCCTGTCTCCTGAGGCTGGAAGGAATGCTCCCCCAAAGGCGGAAGGAAATAGGGCTAGGTGGACTTTTGCGTTGCGCCTAGTGCTAAGCGTATTTCTCGAAGCACAAAACATTGCAGGCGCAAGATAGCGCCGCATTATGCGAAAGGAATGATTGAAAAATATGGCACGTATCGCCGGAATTGACCTGCCGAAAGATAAGCGTATTGAGGTCGCTCTTACCTATGTTTTCGGCATTGGCAGAACCAGCGCAGTCAAAATTCTCGAGCAAACGGGTATCAACCCCGACACTCGCGTAAAGAACCTGAGTGAAGAGGACGAAGCTAAGCTCCGCGAATGCATTGACTCACACTATACCGTTGAGGGCGACCTTCGCCGTCAAAGAGCGCTTAACGTCAAGCGCCTGATAGAGATAGGCAGCTACCGCGGCATGCGCCACAGAAAGGGACTTCCTGTCCGTGGCCAAAGAAGCAAGACAAACGCTCGCACCCGCAAGGGTCCCAAGCGTACTATGGCTGGAAAGAAAAAGTAAGGGAGGGAACATAGTAAATGGCAGCACCTAAGAAAAAGACCAGAACCCGCCGCAGAGAGCGGAAGAACATTGAAAAGGGAGTCGTTCACATCAGTTCCTCCTTTAACAATACAATGGTTACCATTACCGATGTAAACGGTAATGCAGTATCCTGGGCCTCCGCAGGCGGCATGGGCTTCCGCGGAAGCAAGAAGTCCACTCCTTTTGCTGCTCAGACCGCAGCAGAAACTGCTTCCAAGGCAGCTATGGAACATGGCCTTAAAACCGTCGAGGTCTACGTTAAGGGCCCGGGCTCGGGCCGTGAAGCAGCAATTCGCGCACTGCAGACAGCAGGGCTAGAGGTAACCCTTATCAAGGATGTTACACCCATCCCCCATAATGGTTGCCGCCCGCCTAAGCGTCGCCGCGTCTAATTTTGGAAGGAGAATTATAACTATGGCTAGAAATACGCAGCCCATCGTTAAGCGCTGTAAGCGGCTTGACATTTCTCCTGCCGTCATGGGTTACACCTCAAAGACAAAGAGTGATACCATCCGTAACCCCAAGGTACAGATGCGCAGGAAGCAGAGTGAATACGGCATGCAGCTTAACGAGAAGCAGAAGGTTAAGTTTATCTACGGTATTCTCGAGAAGCAGTTCCGTATGTATTATGAGAAGGCAGCAAAAACTCCCGGCATCACCGGTGAGAACCTGCTTACCACAATTGAGCGCCGCCTTGACAACGTTGTGTTCCGTCTTGGTTTTGCCATGACCCGCCGCGAGGCCCGCCAGGCAGTTAACCATGGTCACTTCACCGTTAACGGCAAGCGCGTGGACATTCCCTCCTACCTTGTATCTCCCGGAGATGTGATAGAGGTTTGTGAACGAAGCCGCAGCTCTGTCATGTTTAAGAGACTACTGAGTGAGGACGCGCCCATTTTCACCATCCCACAGTGGCTTGAGCGTGACAAGAGCACACTCAAGGGCTCTGTTACAAAGATGCCTGTAAGAGAAGACATTGACTTCCCCGTGGAGGAGACACTTATCGTCGAGCTGTATTCCAAGTAATAAAGTGACCCTCGTAATTGGAAAGCTGAATATACCAGACGCAAGCAGCGTCAACTCAGAAGGAGGGTAATACAACATGATTGAAATAGAAAAGCCGCGCATTGAATGTTTTGAATCGCCTATGGATGAATCCTACGGAAAGTTTATAGTTGAACCGTTAGAGCGCGGTTACGGCACGACTTTGGGTAACTCTCTTCGGAGAGTGCTCCTATCCTCTCTTCCCGGTACAGCAGTCACCTCCGTAAAGGTTGCCGGAATTCAGCACGAATTCTCAACAATTCCCGGTGTTAAAGAGGATGTGACTGAGATTGTCCTCAACATCAAAGGCATCATAATGAAGCTCCATAGCGACGGTCCCAAAACCGTCTACATCGAGGCCTCCGGCGAATGCGAGGTTAAGGCTGGCGATATCAAGGCCGATGCCGAGGTTGAGGTTCAAAACCCCGATCTGCACATTGCAACCCTAGGGCCTGACGGTTACCTGAGCATGGAAATGGTCGTTGACCACGGCCGCGGCTATGTAGTGGCGGATAAGAACAAGGGCGAGCAGCAGGTAATAGGCTCTATTCCTATTGACTCCATCTATTCTCCCGTTTTAAAGGTCAACTATGCAGTGGAAAACACTCGCGTGGGCAACAAGACCGACTACGACAAGCTGACCATCGAGGTATGGACGGACAAGACCATTACCCCTCGTGACGCGGTTTCCTACGGTGCAAAAATACTTTGTGACCATTTCACGCTGTTTACCGATCTCTCCGAGACTATCGGCAAGGAGTCCACAGTCAAGGAAAAGGTAGAAACCCAGCGCGACAAGGTCCTTGAGATGACTATCGAGGAGTTGGACCTGTCTGTTCGCAGCTTCAACTGTCTCAAGCGCGCAAATATTAACACCGTTGAGGATCTTATCGCCAAGACTCAAGACGAGATGATAAAGGTCAGAAACCTTGGCCGAAAGTCTCTTGAAGAGGTTGAGCACAAGCTGGCTATGATGGGCTTGGCTCTTGCCAGAGACGATAACAACTGATACCGCGGAGCACCTTACCGGAACTCATAAGGATGGCAGAAAAACCTCCATCCCTTCACACTCTACAAAGGAGGAAAAACTGAAATGTCCACCAACAGAAAGCTCGGTAAGACAACCGATCAGCGCATGGCCATGCTCAGGCAGCAGGTAACCGACCTGCTTGACAACGGCCGGATGGAGACAACCGTCACCCGCGCAAAGGAAATCGGCCCTCTAACCGAGAAAATGATAACTCTGGGCAAGAATAAGTCACTGGCAAGCTATCGTCAGGCCTTGTCCTTCATTACCAGAGAGGACGTAGCCAAGAAGCTGTTTGACGAAATCGCTCCCACCTACGCCGAGCGCAACGGCGGCTATACCCGCATTTACCGCATGGGTCCCCGTCGCGGCGATGCGGCCGAGATGGCAATCATTGAGCTGGTAAAATGATCATTAAACAGAAATACTCATTGTTCTATGAACAATGAGTATTTTTTAGTTTCCAAAAGCATATACAAGCTCATGCTTTTACCGGGCTTTATAATTGAAAGCTTTTATAAAACTGGGCAGGGCTCTATTAAATGATCATGCAACTAAAACAGCCCAAAAAAGTATAGAAAAACCCCGTAAACAATGCTGGCGCTTACTCCATATACTATAACCGGCCCGGCGATGGTGAACATCTTGGCCGCTGTCCCCAAAACCAGGCCCTCGGTTTTAAACTCCAAAGCCGGGGAGACAACTGCGTTTGCAAAGCCTGTTATGGGCACCAGGGTACCTGCACCGCCTGCCTTGGCAAGATCATCGTAAAGACCAAGCCCTGTTAAGAATGCCCCTAGAAATACCAGGGTTACACTCTCCAACGTAGTTGCCAACTCACGTGGTAAGCCTAGGCTTAAATACAACAGCAGCAGGCACTGACCCAGGCAGCAAATTAGCCCGCCAATGATGAATGCCTTGACTATGTTTGACCCAAGCTTTGAGTTAGGTGATTTTTGTTTCACATATTCGCCGTATTCCGGCAACGACATATTAAACCAGCCCATAATAAAGCTCCTTCGAAAATTAAAATAATGTATAGATGATAAGCGGTATTTGAATTACTGTTTCATAAAAAAGTTAATAAAAAACACCTCTCATATGCAGACAGGTATAGTATCCGCAGAGAGAGGTCAATTATTACAGTCTAAATATTTAGCGAGATATTTTCAATCCCATTAATTTCAAATTCGTTCATATAGCTATCCATTCGGGCCGAAAGCTCTTTAAAATCGTCGGGGTTAAGGTGCTCCTCGCTCATATCCCGACGGGCTAGTTCCTCGGCTAATATATCGAAAAAAACAGCGTCCTCATAGTCGGCTATAGCCTCGTGGATGCCGCCCTCCTCATAAGCCTGAGAGGGAAAAATATGCCCCATAAAAACCTGTGTAAGCTCTGGCATATCGTTACTGGTGGCGTAGGCGAAGATTTTTTCCTGAAGATTATCGTAGGCATCAAAACGATCCATACCGCGGGTGGAGTTTAAAACCCAGTTTCCTATATACACCAGATCCAGCAGGTGACGAAATTCCTTTTTGCTAAGCTCAATATTCATAACGGCCTCCTTTCAAAAAGCGGGGCTTGAAAGTCTTGATAAGCTGACCGCAATTGCTTGATAATATATCCTCACAGTATTATATCAAAAGCCCAAGTAAAATTCTACTGCTTTTAACGGGGAAAATAGTACTGAGTGTCATGGGCGCAAGGGCCCTAAAATGATGATAAATATAAACAAAACAAGCTACTGCCTTGAAAAATTTTGCGTTTCGGGATATTATATTACGGCGTGGCCCTAGGCCCGCCATTAATCGAGGAAAGGCTACATATAATGGATAACAGAAAAATCGGTGTGTTTGATTCAGGGCTTGGCGGTCTTACAGCGGCCGTGGAGCTGATGAAGCTAATGCCCAATGAGAATATAATATACCTTGGCGACTCTTTCAATATGCCTTACGGTGAACGTAGCCACGAAGAAATTGTTACTCTCTCCCGCTGGAATATGCGTTTTCTACTTGAACAGGACGTAAAAGCTGTGTTCATTGCCTGCGGAACCGCTACCTCAAACGCCATAGATGTGCTGGAAAAGGAAAGCACCGTGCCAGTGTTCGGCGTTGTGGAGCCTGCGGTAAGAGAGGCTATTGAGTCCACAAATAATAACAAAATTGGCATTCTCGCCACCCGTGCCTGTGTGCAGAGTGGAGCGTTTCAGCGCTGCATGGCACAGCTTTCACCGGAAATGAGTGTTACCATCAAGGCGTGCCCCCGCTTTGCAAGCATGGTGGAGGAGGGAATTTTTGAAAAAGATGACCCTAGGGTACGCTTGGCTGCAGACGAATATCTGCCAGAGCTTAAGGTCGCCGGTGTTGACACTTTAATTCTGGGATGCACCCATTACCCCATGCTTTCGGACGTAATAAGCGAATATATGGGCGGGGGCGTTAAGCTTATAAGCTCAGGGGCTGCTGCTGCCAGGAGTCTAAAGCGTCTGATGATAAAGAAAAACATGACAGCACAAAGGCAAGGCGGAGAAATAAGCTATAACACCACCGGTGAGCCAAGAGCTTTTGCCGAGGCTGCCGGACGTATGCTGAAGTACGATATTTCGGACCAGCTGACGCGAATTGAACCTTTAATACTTTGACAATGCGTGGAAAATATAATATAATATAAAACTGGCTTGTTATCAGCTAACCGGTGTGATCCGTCTGCGTGGTGGAATCATGTTATACTGGTTCGGCTTAAATAATTGCGCCGCCCATATGTGAGGTAAGCACAATGAAAAATGTATTGATTTCTATAGAGGGACTCCAACTTGACCCCGACGGTGAAGAAAACGGCGTGGAGTTTGTAACCGACGGGGTTTTCGAATTTATAAACGGTCAGGGCAGCTTTTCCTATATGGAAAGCGAGCTCACCGGCATGGAGGGCACGAAAACCTCCTTTTCTATCACACCTGTAAGCGTTGTTATGACCCGTGAGGGCAGTCTTAGCAGCCGCATGGTGTTTGAGGAGGGGCGGAAGCATAACTTTATATATGAAACCCCCTTCGGAGCAACAACCATGGGCGTAAATACAAAAAGCATCTCCGTTGACCTGAACGAAAGCGGCGGCAGTATGGAGATAGACTATGTTGTGGATTTTCAGCAATCTGTTGTTGGACGCAACATGTTCAAGATAAATGTGCGTGAGCAGAAGGAAGAGTCGAAATGGCAAATTTAGTGGAAGACGCAAGGCGCTCTATTGATGAGCTTATAGAAATGGCTTATAACAAGGCGCTTGCCGCAGGGGAGCTTCCCCAAGGCGGTGTCGGTGTTGGCAAGGCGGAGATACCTAAGGATATCTCCAACGGTGACTATGCATCAAACCATGCCATGGTAAGCGCCAAGTCGCTAAAGCTGCCCCCGAGAAGAATCGCTGAGATACTTTTGGCAAATATGGACTTGAACAGTACCTTTTTTGAAAGTGCAGAGATCGCAGGCCCCGGGTTTATTAACTTCCGATTGTCCGATAAGTGGTATAGCTCCGTTTTAAAGGCTGTTAGCGATGAAGGACATGACTACGGCCGCTGTGACGACGGCCGGGGTAAAAAGGTCATGGTGGAGTTCGTTTCCGCAAACCCCACAGGTCCCATGACCATCGGAAACGCCCGTGGCGGCGTTTTGGGTGATGCACTAGCAACGGTTATGGAAAGAGCCGGCTACAAGGTCTGGCGCGAGTTTTACGTGAACGACGCGGGAAACCAGGTGGACCTTTTCGGAAAGTCTATCGAGGCACGTTATATTCAGCTAATTAACGGTGAGGACGCGGTGGAGTTTCCGGAAAACGGCTACCACGGCGATGATATCAAGGCCCTTGCCTCCCTCATCTACGAAAAGGAAGGGGACAAGTACCTTTCTATGACCAGTGATGGGCGCTGTAAGGCCTTTGTGAAAATTGGCCTGCCTTACAACATTGAGCTAATGAAAAAGCACCTTGCCCGCTACCGCATCAGCTACGACAAGTGGTTTTTGGAGAGCACCCTGCACAAGAGCGGCTATGTGGAGGAAACTGTTAAGCTCCTTGAGGACGCTGGTCACACCTACGAAAAGGACGGTGCTCTCTGGCTTAAAAACACTCAATTGGGCGCTGATAAGGACGAAGTTCTCCGCCGAGCCAACGGATTTTACACTTACTACGCTGTAGATATAGCATACCACCGCAACAAATTTATCGAACGTGATTTTGATAGGGTTATAGATGTCTGGGGTGCCGACCACCATGGCCACGCCATACGCTTTGCTGCCTCCATGACAGCTTCTGAGCTTGGCCTTGAGGATAAAAGGCTTGACTTTCTAATCATGCAGATGGTCCGCCTTGTGCGCGGCAAAGAAATTGTCAAAGTCTCAAAGCGCACCGGCAAGGCGCTCACCCTCAACGACCTTATGGACGAAATCGGCGTTGATGCCTGCCGCTTCTTCTTTAATGCCAAGCCTGACACTCATCTGGAGTTTGATCTTGATCTAGCCATCCGTCAGGATAGTGAGAACCCGGTTTATTACGTTCAGTACGCTCATGCGAGGATTTGTACGCTCATTGCCGCTTTAAAAGAGGCGGGCCATGCCCTGACGGAAAGCAGTAGAATTGACGCATCTCTTCTCCGAGAACCTCAGGAGCGCGAGCTTATAAAGCAGCTTGCCCAGTATACAGAGGAGATAAGGCTCGCTGCCCGTGATTACGACCCCTCCCGCATCAACCGCTACGTTACGGAGCTTGCAGCACGTTTTCACAGGTTTTACAACGCCTGTCGCATAAAAGACGCTGAGCCTGACCTTTTAAGCGCCAGACTCCAGCTTTGTGACTGCACTCGTAGCGTAATAGCAAACGCTCTGTCCATTATCGGAGTAACCGCCCCGGAAAAAATGTAATTCTGAAAAAACCGCCCCGGCCATATCACCGGGGCAGTTTTTGTTATGCAGGAACTTGTCCATTATAATCTTTTTTGCTCTTATACTCCAAACAGCAGGCGAACAAAAAAAGCCGCCGCAAAAAAGCCCACCACATCGCCTACCAGCGCTGCCGGGATTGCATGGCGGCTTCGCTTTATCCCCGCGGCACCGAAGTATACGGCAATTACATAAAAAGTGGTTTCCGTGGAGCCGAGCATAACCGCCGCACAGCGCCCGG
This sequence comes from uncultured Oscillospiraceae bacterium, assembly GCA_964576195.1. Classification (GTDB taxonomy): domain Bacteria; phylum Bacillota; class Clostridia; order Oscillospirales; family Oscillospiraceae; genus UBA2658. Next base: position 30,919 of record CAZNUD010000017.1, read on the forward strand.
CAAAGGAGTCAGCACCACAGCTTTTAATTATTTCACCGCCCACAGCCAGCGCTCCGCTGCCTGAAAAGGGGCGTAGCAGCATCAGCGGCACTGTTTCAGACGGTATACCCACCGCACCGAGGGGGCCGGAAAGCGCCGCCGCCAGCGCATCAAAAAGCCCGCTTGCCCGGAGCATATATATGCAGGGCAGAATTGCGATAAGGGCAGGCGCTATGCCCAGCACCACCGAAAGCCCGTCCTTCGCCCCGGTAAAAAGAGCGTCAAAAACGTCCGTTTTTTTCCTTGCGGCGTATAGGGCGGTTAAGCAGAGTATCGCCGGAATGATGAGATTCCCCACTAGGCTCATGGCTTTGAAAGTTTGGAAAAGAGCTTTGCCGCACCTATTCCCGCGGCCAGCGCGCAAACCGAGGCCAGCCATACCGCAGGCAAAATGTCAAAGGGGGATTCAGACCCCAGAGAGCCGCGCAGCGCCGCAACTGTTGCGGGAATCAACTGAATGGACGCTGTGTTAAGCACCACCAGCATGCAAAGCTCGTCTGAGGCACTGCTCTTTGAATAATGCTCCTTCATGCGCATAGCCGCGCGAATACCCGCAGGCGTTGCGGCGTTTCCAAGTCCCAATAAATTTGCGCTGACGTTTTGGGAAAGCGACTCCATGGCGACTGTGTCTTCGTCAGCCTTTGGGAAAAGCCTTCTTAAAGGGGGACGCAGCAGACTGGATAGCTTTTCCGCCAGCCCACAGCGCTTCATAAGCTCCATTACACCCGACCACAAGCATACAGTTCCGCAAAGGGAAAGGCACAGGCTTACGGCATCCGCTGCTCCCTCCAGAGCCGCCGCTGACAGCAGTTCCAGTCTGCCGCAAACCCCAGCACAGCAAAAGGACAGAAAGAGCATACCGCATATAACATAGCTTAACATCATAGTGCTCACCTCCGTAACCCAGATTTGTGATAAAATAACAAATATTGTGTAAAATTAATAAAATTTGGAAAATATGGTTGACTTTTCTATGCAAAATGATATAGTTTATTGTAGAATAAAGTCTAATTTTATCGCATTTTGTTGAAATGCACGAGATCCTAAACAAACAAATATATAAATAAAGGAATAGGGGGATACAAATGAAATCAACTGGTATAGTTAGAAAAGTTGATGAACTGGGCCGCATAGTGCTTCCAATAGAGCTCCGCCGCACTCTGGATATTGCTGAAAAGGACTCCTTGGAGATATATGTTGACAATGACTCCATTATTCTCCGCAAGTATCAGCCTGCCTGCATTTTTTGTGACAATGCAAGGGATGTATTGGTTTTTAAGGGAAAAAACATATGCAAGGACTGCATAAGAACGCTGGAGGAAAACCTCTGAATGCGCAATGTTTAGTTCTATAATAATTTAGGCCGCACAGTAAATTTACTGTGCGGCCATACTTTTTGTTATTGCTAATTATTACTTCTTTTTGTGGGCGTTGTTTACTAGTATAATAGAGTAGATGCAAAGAGTACCTATACTGGATAGGGCCAGAAGCTGCTTTCCAAAGGAATAATTATCCCCCAGAGAAATAATAAACAGAATTGAGGTTAGATTTGAGAAGTATATTGTCAGCAGCGGCTTAGGCTTGCGGTAAGGATAGCCCCCAACATAATAGAATGCCAGAACGCAGGTGCAGATAGCTAAAAGTCTTGGGGCGTAATTCCAAACCACCGGTTCTGAGGCAAAGCTCTTGTATGAGGCAATGAGCCAAAAGCACATAAAAAGATTAACAACCAGCGCAGCCCCCGCACCGCGGGTTTCTGCGTGATCACGCTTAGTACTGCGCAGAAAGGTCACCAGGCAAATGGCTGCAACTATGGCGAAAAGTCCGGTGATTAAATCGAAGATAGAGTAGGGCGGTGTAAGCGCCGGAAACATTGTAAGTACACCACCCAAGGCCATGGCAGCAGCAAACACCATTTCCAAAATGTCAAGAATAGGTGACGGCGTTTCAAAGGCCTTGACATATTCTGTGGGAAACTCATAGTCCCTTAGTCTGCTCACAACAAAGATAAGTGATGCTGCAATTAGCACAAGATAAACTGCCAGCACAATGCTCCAGCGTGCGCCGGAGATTGCCAATCCTGTTTCCGCTTCAAAGGCCGTGATGTTTTGAAGCCAGCGAAAAAAGGCGCCGAAAATGCCGGAAATGGCTGTGAAGCCAAAGAGCCTTAGCGATTTATTTAGCATAATAACATTCCAGTCGAAGTATAATAGTAGAGTAAAAAGCTTGTATTTCTAATCTTATACTTTTTTGGCGGTAACGTCAACATTATTTACTTAGGGGGCGAAGATAAATGCGTCGTATAATTTGGGCGTCCATGCTTCTGGGACTGGCTGTTGTGCTGATGCCCCTGCTTTTCATTACGGGGGAAACCGCACCGCTTACAGCCGAAAACTATGAGCCACCGGTGCCAGTGCGTCCCGCCACCCCAACACCCCCACCCCAGTCTTACAAAACCTCCGCTGATAGCGAAATAAAAATAACCGTTTTCTCCGGAGGGGAGTTGATAGAAACCGCCATGGCCGAGTACCTGCCTAAAGCCCTTGCAGCCGAAATGCCGGCCTCCTTTCATGAGGAGGCACTGAAGGCCCAGGCAGTGGCGGCGCGAACCTATATAGTCTACTGTACTGAACACCAAAACCCCAAACACCCAGAGGCTGATATATGCGCAGAGGCCGGCTGCTGTTTGGCCTGCCTTGAGGATACGGAGCTTCGGGCAACATGGGGCGGAGACTATGACAAGAATCTTGCCACCATTAAGGCTGCGGCCGCTGATACCGACGGGCAGCTTTTAACATATTCCGGGGAGCCGATTCTGGCCTCCTTCCACTCCTCCTCGGCGGGGTACACAGAAAATGGTGCGGAGCTTTGGGGAGAGGTTCCCTATCTAATCTGTGTTGAAAGCCCCGAAACCGAAAGAGATGTTCCCGACTTCATCACCACTGTGGAGGTCTCTGTGGGGGATATGAGGGACACGGTGAAGCTTCTAAAGCCAAACGCCGTTTTTTCTGAGGATGCATCCTCTTGGCTTGGGGAAACGGAGCTTGACGAAAGCGGAAGAGTTAGCTTTACTTTTATCGGCGGTGAAAAACTTACGGGATCTGAAATGCGAAGCCTTTTTTCCCTGCGCAGCACCGCCTTCAAACTGGAGTATTCCGAGGGACGATTCCTCTTTACCGTCACAGGTTACGGCCATGGGCTTGGTATGAGCCAGTATGGTGCAAATGTCATGGCCAAAAACGGCTTTAACTATAAAGAGATCCTTTATCACTACTATCCTCAAACAAAGCTAATATAAAAAAGAAGCGCATTGCGATAAGCAAGGCGCTTCTTTTTCTAAAAATCGTTTAACATATAAAAATAGGTGAAGGTGCCTTTTGATACGGCGCGCTCTAGTTCATCGTAAACATACACGTCCACAATGGCGACCTTTTCACCCAATTTAACCGGTGTTGCCTTAACGGTTAGGTAATCGCCTGCAGCGGGGCGGAGAAAGCTTATGTTGCCGCTTTCGGTAACCGCCGCTTTGTTGTCTGTGCAGGCAACGAAGCCGCCTATGTAGTCACTGCACGCAAAAAGCAGCCCTCCATGCACCTTGCCGTTGGGGTTCATGCTGTTGCAAGTGAGCTCAACCCGCCCCTCTGCGTAGCCATCCTCCAACCTTGTAAGCTTAATGTTGTTATATGAATTAAAGCAAGACACCCCGTTCATGTATTCGACGACCTCGGGGTACTTTCCATGTGTTCCCGCCATAGCATCCTCCAAAAGCATTTGATAGAATACGTACAATTTTAACGTTGGACGTATTCTATCATAAAAAATGCTCTTGATAAATGGTAATAATAACTGAATTATAAAACTTTCAAGACGATTTTATCGCCCGCGACCACAGCTTCAACGCTCATGCCGCTCTGTAATGAACCATCGAGCAGTTTCTCGGCCGCTGCATCCTCTATCATGTTCTGGATAGTGCGGCGAAGGGGTCTTGCACCGTAAATGGGGTCAAAGCCCGCGTCTGCAAGCTTATCCAAAGCTCCTTCGCCCACATTAAGAGCAACGCCCATTTTCTGAAGCCTTTCCGCTACGCTTTCCAACATCTTTTCGGCGATCTGACGGATGTCATCCCGGCTTAGCTGGTGGAATACAACTGTTTCGTCAATGCGGTTTAGAAATTCCGGACGGAAGGTGTTCTTTAAATCCTTCATTACAAGGGATTTTATCTCATCCACATCCTTAATTCCCGCGTCCTTGCTGTCCACCACCGAGAAGCCCAGACTTGCACGCTTTTCGGTAATGTTCCTTGCGCCCACGTTTGAGGTCATAACAATGATGGTGTTTTTAAAGTCCACACGCCGCCCTTGGGAGTCGGTTAAAATACCGTCGTCCATGATTTGCAGCATGATATTGAACACGTCCTCGTGGGCTTTTTCAATTTCGTCGAACAAAATGACTGAGTAGGGCTTACGTCTTACTTTTTCGGTGAGCTGTCCGCCTTCGTCAAAACCCACGTAACCCGGAGGCGAGCCGATAAGTTTGGATACCGTGTGCTTTTCCATAAATTCAGACATATCAACTCTTATCATGGCGTTTTCGTCCCCAAACACGGCCTCAGCCAGCGCCTTGCAAAGCTCAGTTTTACCCACGCCCGTGGGGCCTAAGAACAGAAAGCTTCCCACAGGCCGCTTGGGATCCTTTAGTCCAACACGTCCGCGCCGTATGGCTCTTGCCACCACGTTGACCGCCTCGTTCTGACCAACAACACGCTTGTGGAGTATTTCCTCCATATTAAGAAGCCTCTGGCTCTCGCTTTCGGTAAGGCTGGTAACAGGCACGCCCGTCCAACCGGATACCACCTCGGCAATGTCTTCGGCGGTAACGCATTTGTGAATGCCCGAGCGCGATTCTTCCCACTTTTTGCGGGCAGCCTCAAGCACGGCACGCTGCTCCTTTTCCCTATCGCGGAGCTTTGCCGCGGCCTCAAAGTCTTGCGCTTTAACGGAGGCCTCCTTTTCTGAGGAGAGCGCCTCCACGCGCTTTTCTATTGCTTTGAGTTCTTCGGGAGCGGTCAGGGATTTCATGCGCACCCGGGAGGCTGCCTCGTCCATAAGGTCGATGGCTTTGTCCGGAAGATACCTGTCGTTTATATAACGGCTGGACATGGTAACAGATGCTTCAATTGCCTCGTCAGAAATTTTCAGTTTGTGGTGTGCCTCGTATTTATCACGCAGGCCTTTAATGATGGCAATGCTCTCCTCATGGGAGGGCTCGTTAACTGTTACCGGCTGGAAGCGTCGCTCCAGCGCCGCATCCTTTTCGATATACTTGCGATATTCGTTCAAGGTGGTTGCGCCAATAATTTGCAGCTCACCACGGCTTAAAGCGGGCTTAATGATGTTTGCCGCGTCGATTGCTCCCTCGGCTGCACCGGCACCTATTATGGTGTGCAGTTCATCAATAAACAGGATAATATCCCCCGCCTTCTGAACCTCCTTGAGCACATTTTTTATTCTGTCCTCAAAGTCCCCGCGATACTTTGTTCCTGCCAGCATTCCGGTAAGGTCAAGGGAAACAACGCGCTTTGCGCGCAGATTCTCCGGCACATCTCCCGCTGCCACTAGCTGGGCGAGGCCCTCGGCAATGGCAGTTTTTCCAACTCCCGGCTCACCGATGAGCACAGGGCTGTTTTTGGTTCTGCGGGAAAGAATTTGGATAACCCTATGAATTTCATTGGCTCTGCCGATAACGGGGTCAAGCTGAGCGTTTGCCGAAGCTTGAGTCAAATCGCGGCTATACTGATCAAGGGTCTTAGTGTCGCTCTTTTTGCCGAAGCGCGGTCCGGAAGAGCCGCCTGCCGCTGCCGCTGTCTGAGGGGTCTGCTGTCTGTAATCGCTGCCGGAAAGCATGTCAATAATATCGGTGTAAAGCCTGTTTGGGTCGGCACCGGTGGAGGAAATAAGTCTCCCGGCCGTAGTGTCCTGCTCGCGCAGAAGGCCCATGAGCAGATGCTCGGTACCGATGTAGCTGTGGCCCATGCGGTTTGCGTCTATAATGGCAAGCTCTATAACCCGCTTTGCCCCGGGTGTCAGGCCTTGGGCGGGAAGCCCAGCAGCGCCACGCCCGACCAGCTTCTCCAAAAGTTCGGAGAGTAAAGCCTCGTCGAGTCCGTTATCCCGCAGCACCTTTGCGCCAAGCCCCTCGCCCTCGGCGGCAATGCCAAGGAGGATATGCTCCGTCCCGACATAACTGTGGCCCATCTCCTGCGCTGCCTCTTGTGCTTTCGAAAGAGCTATCCTCGCTCTTTCAGTAAATCTGTCTTGATTTCGCATTTTAATGCCTCCTTGTCATGTACTAAAAATAACGGCAGGAGCGGGATAACCGCTCCCACCGTATTGATTATTTCTCTAATTCTCGAATCTTATCCCTAAGCTCGGCGGCCTTTTCATATTCCTCGGTATTTACGGCCTCTTTAAGCTGGTGCTTCAAAGCGCTCAGCTCGCGTTTAGCCTTAAATTCGGCTTTTTCGCTCTCGCTTACATTATCCGCCTTTTTCTCCGCTGTTTCTGTCGCTTCTCCACACATGCAGCCTTTATTAGGCTCTTCAACTTTAACACGCACATATGGAAGCACCAGTGTGGGAGCCATAATTCCTCTGCCAAAGAAGCCGTCTGTCAGCATTCCCAAGGGGGAAGCGCCAAAGAAGCTCCTGAACATGGACTGGCGGCGATGGTCAAGCATTTCGCCAAAGTTCTCCGCTCTTGCGCAGTCCTCACAAAGGTGGTACTCGGTCTTTTCACCGTTAACGGTGCTCTCGTAGTGAAGCATTGCTTCTTTTTCGCATTTATCGCATTTCATAGTAGTAACCTCCTAAAGTCGTTAATAATTTTTGGATTGTCAGTGGGTAGTATTGCCACTCCGCTGACGTCTAATAAAAAGAGAGAAGAAAAGATAGCCAAACAGAGTTTAAGTTTCCTAATCTATAAGTGATGCCACGAGAAGCTGTTTAAAAATTGAAGCGCGTACTAAGTCGCGGTACTCGGGGGCGATAGGATGCAAAGCCTTGTCGCTAAGGGCGGTCATTATAAGCCTTGCGCTTAGCTCATCCATGGCATCGGAAGCCAGGATGTTTGAAATAAAGGCTGCGGCTGTGCGCAAATCCAAACTTTCCCCGACGGAATTTACCGTGTGCATTATTAGCTTTTTTGGTGTGAACTGAACTCTGGTTATTCTGATAAAGCCTCCACCGCCCCGTCGGGACTCCACAATATACCCATGCTCGGGGGAAAACCTGGTTGAAATAACGTAATTTATCTGACTGGGCACACAGGAAAACTTTTCAGCAAGGTCCGATCGCTGCAACTCTGCTTTACCCCCTGCGCGCTCCAAAGTGTTTATTATAAAGTTGGCAATCATATCTGTCGTTCCCATGCTGTCACCTCGTTATGTGTTAATTGACTTTGACCTTCTTTGACCTTCGTAGTTATTATAATAGTCAGGAAAGGTCAGGAATGCAAGCCTGATTTTTGACTTTCCCTGACCAATTGGGGAATAGAATTTTAAAATATCTCACTCATGCTTAAAATCCCTCCCAGTTTCAACGAATTTTTCGTGATTTCATATAAATGGCACTGCTGGATGATAAAAATAGTTGCAAACAAAAAAGGATATGTTATAATTCAGAAGTGATAACATCAATACTACCAAGGAGGTTTTAGTTATGGCATTTGTAATCACCAGCGATTGCATCTCCTGCGGCGCCTGCGCCGATGTTTGCCCCGCAGGTGCTATCCATATGGGTGACGAGCATTACGAAATCGACAGCGGTACCTGCCTCGAGTGCGGCGCATGTGTCGACACCTGTCCTTCCAATGCAATTATCGAGAAGTAAACATACTCTACAAAAAGCCTGCTGTACAACATTGTTTGCAGCAGGCTTTTTGACTATGCGGGAGAGGGGGTCAATACTATTCCTGAATTTGACGAACTATGGCCGGGCGGCCCGGGTTTTAAGCAAACTGAGCAGGGCTTCAAGTTATCAACAGACTCCGTGCTGCTCTCCGCCTTTGCTAAAATTGGACATGCTCGCCGGGCCCTGGACTTGGGCAGCGGTGCGGGGGCCCTCTGCGTCCTTTTAGGTCACCAAAGCCCGAACACCGAAATTGTGGGCATCGAGCTTCAAAAGCCCTTTGCTCAATTAAGCCGTGAAAATCTGGCGGCAAACGCCATTACAAACGCCCAAATAATTAATGCTGATTTGCGTGAGCACCGAAGCCTTATTTCAGCGGAGAGCTTCGATCTGGTGGTCTCAAACCCCCCGTACTTTGCCGAAAACTCCGGTTACAGCGCCCCGGAGGATCACAGGGCAGCCGCCCGGGAGGAAAGGTCCTGCACTCTTGCAGATATTTGCGCCGCCGCCCGCTGGGCCCTGCGCTGGGGCGGAAGCTTTGCACTGGTGCACCGACCCGAACGCTTAAGCGAGATTTTCTGCGCCATGACCGAAGTCCAAATCGAGCCAAAGCGCCTTCGCATGGTATGCCACAGTGCAGGTAAAGCCCCCAGCCTTGTACTGGTGGAGGGGAGAAGGGGCGGAAACAAGGGCCTTATTATCGAGCCTCCCCTTATACTAACTGATGAGCACGGCGCAGACTCGAAGGAAATTTTGAAAATTTATAGGCGCGGCAGCTATGCTCCGCCGCAAGAATAACACAGGAGAAAATAATGAGCGGAATACTTTATCTGGTGGCAACACCCATTGGAAATCTTGGAGACCTTTCCTCCCGGGCTGTGGAGACACTCCAAAGTGTGGATTTTATTGCTGCCGAGGATACGAGGGTAACCCTAAAGCTTCTTAACCACTTTGGCATAAAAAAGCCCCTTATAAGCTATTTTGAGCACAACCGCATCCAAAGTGGAGAGAAGATAATCCAGCGGCTACTCTCCGGCGAAAATGTGGCTCTGGTGTCAGACGCGGGCATGCCTGCCATAAGCGACCCCGGACAGGACTTGGTTGGCCTTTGCGCCGAAAGTGGCGTTGAGGTGCGTGTTGTCCCCGGCGCTTGTGCCGCCGTATCCGCCATTGCTATCAGCGGTATGAGTACCCAGCGTTTTACCTTCGAGGGGTTTCTAAGCACAGCCAAAAAGCCGCGGGGAGAGCATCTTGAAAGCCTTAAAAATGAGCACCGCACTATGGTAATTTATGAAGCTCCCCATAAGCTTATCGGCACCCTTGCCGATCTGAAAAGCACCTTCGGAGGCGAACGTAAAATCTCTCTCTGCCGGGAGATAACCAAGCTTCACGAGGAAACTATACGCACCACCATAGACGGAGCCATCGAGTATTACAAAGGAACCAGTCCCAAGGGAGAATACGTCCTTGTTTTAGAAGGAAAACCCGATTCAAATGAACCGCAGATGACTATTTCCCAGGCCCTTGAGTTGGTGAAGCTTTACCGCTCCGAAGGTAAGAGCCTTAAGCAGTCTGCAAAACTTGCTTCGGAGGATAGTGGAATAGGCAAAAACGAGCTGTATAACGCTGCTATCGCTAACAATCAGCAGGAGGAATAAGCGAGAAGTATAATCCTGCATTTTTTCTCTTGAATTTACGGATAGTATAGGTTATAATACTTCTCGTCACATGCCGGTGTGATGGAATTGGTAGACGTAGCGGATTCAAAATCCGCCGCTGGCAACAGCATGTCGGTTCGAGCCCGACCACCGGTACCAAGACTCATGGCCAAAATAGATGTCATCGACTTTTATAGCCGGTGACATCTGCT
>CAZNUD010000018.1:0-36844 GCA_964576195.1 uncultured Oscillospiraceae bacterium
TTAAAGTCCTGAAAAACAAAGCCCAGATTGTCACGGCGGAAGGCTGCAAGGTTTTTCTCGGGGATTTTCAAAGTGCTTTGCCCATCCAAAAGCACCTCTCCGCCGGTGGGCTTGTCAAGAGTTGCAAGGATGTTAAGCAGGGTGGTTTTGCCGCTGCCGCTCTCTCCCATGATTGCGATATACTCGCCGCTTTCAACTGAGAAGTTTACATTAGTCAGGGCCTGCACCTTTACATTGCCGAAGCGGGTGACATAGGTCTTTTTAAGGTTTTTTACTTCGAGAAGTGTCATTTTCAAAATGCCTCCGTATTTATTGATGGTATGGCATTATTGTAGCAAAAAAGCCGAAACGCTTGCCATTTCATTGACTTACATTTCGGCTTTAAAACTTACATTTTTGTAAGAAACGTTATTCGTACATTACATTTTGCCGGGTTAAGCCGATTTTGACTTTGGTGCCTTCCATCACTGTTGATGTGATGCTAAGACTGTGACCCAGCTTTGTGAGAATACTTTTGCATAGAAACAGGCCGATGCCCGTAGAGCGCTTGTGCGCTCTGCCGCAGGCTCCCGTGTAGCCCTTTTCGCATACCCTGGGCAGGTCCTCAGGGCGAATGCCTATGCCCGTGTCCTCTACGCAAAGGCTGTCACCCTCGGCATATATTCTTATTCTGCCCTTGACGGTGTATTTTAATGAATTTGAGAAGATCTGCTCAATAACAAAGGCCATCCACTTTTCGTCAGTGATGACTGTAAGGCCGGTTTCCTCAAAGAAGAATTCAAGCTTTTTTAGGGAAAACAGCCGCGCATACTTGCGCAGACAAGCGCGGATTATATCATCCAGATTACTGCTTTTTAAGAGAAGATCACTGCTATCGCTGCCAAGACGGACATATTGAAGCACCATATCCACATATTGCTCTATTTTAAGAAGCTCTGCCATAAGAAGGCGGCTTTTCTCATCGTCCTGAGAGAGTAAAAGTCTCATGGCGGCGATGGGAGTTTTTATCTGGTGCGCCCATAGAGTGTAATACTCCTCCATATCCCGGCGGGCGCCGTCGGTTTCGGAGATGATGCGGAGGCTTTTATCGTACAGGCTGTGCACAAGCTTTTGATAGTCTGCCTCGATCTGGCCGTTAGGCTCTGGAAGTCCCTCCACTCCCACTTCAAAACGGGCAAGAAATTCCATAAGAAATTCGTGCTTTCTCAAGTACTTTCTATAGCCGAAGAAAAAGACCATAAGGCCAAGAAACAGGCACAGCAGCCCTGCGTAAACTATGGCCTCCAGCTCCTGACTGTAAAGGTAAAAGACCGTGGCAAAAACTGCTACGAACAGAGACAGCAGGATTATAAGCTTGTAGTGGCGCTTAAAATATGAAAAGAGCATGCTATTCACCTACAATGTAGCCCACGCCTTTTTTGGTTGAAATTAAATCCGCCAGACCAATTCCCTCAAGGGTCCTGCGAAGGCGGGTAATGTTGACAGTTAGGGTATTTTCATCGACAAAGCTGTCTGATTCCCAAAGGCGGGTCATAATGGCACCTCTGGAGACAATTTTACCCTTATTTTCCATTAAAATCTGTAAAATTTTAAATTCGTTCTTAGTAAGCTCGGTTTTTTCTCCCTTATAGCTTAATGTGGTATCTGCAATATTAAGCACTGAACCTGAACATTCCAAGAGCTTTGAGGGGGAAGAAAAAGCGTAAGTCCGGCGCAGTAGCGCCTGCACCTTTGCGTTTAATACTTCAAGATCAAAAGGCTTGGGGATAAAGTCATCGCCGCCCATATTCATGGCCATTACGATGTTCATATTGTCTGAGGCGGAGGAAATAAAAATTATAGGCACTTTGGAGATCTTGCGGATCTCCGTGCACCAGTGGTAGCCACTGAAAAAGGGCAGGGAAATGTCCATAAGCACAAGATGAGGGTCAAAGGCGGCAAATTCGGAAATTACATTTTCCAGATCCCGGGCGCAGCGGGCATGGCAGCCCCATGCAGCAACATGCTTTTCAACTGCGGCAGCAATTACCGGATCGTCCTCAACTATAAAAATCTTGTGCATCGGCTGCCCTCCATGAAAAAACTTTAAGCGCTGAGAAAGTTCCTGACTCCGCGCTTAAATTATAAAGCCTATTTTGCCATTTGGCAACCGCTTACTTCTTTATATTATGCCGCTGTCTGACATGGAGATGAAGTCATAGCCGGCAACTATTATGTGGTCAATGAGATTAATGCCCATTTCCTTAAGTGTTGCTTTAATTCGCTTGGTGGTTATTTCATCCTCAAGGGAGGGGAGTGCAATTCCGCTTACATGGTTGTGAGAAAGCACGATTGAAGAGGCGTTTTTTGCCAGCGCAAGCTCGGCTATTTTGCGTATGCTTATTTGCGCGCAATCAGCGGTGCCACGAAAAAGTTCCTTGCAGGCCAACACTTTGCACTTGGCGTCAAGGCAAATGACGATTACCACCTCGTCCCTTTCGTACATAAAGCGGGGAAGAAGGAAGGCGCCCACCTTGGCTGAAGTATCCAGAACATTGTAAAAGCTGTTCTTATCCACAAGGTATCGACGGCTAACCTCCGGCACCAGACGCAGTAGGGTAACGGCGCTATCTCCTATTCCGGAAATTTTGCGAAGTTCATCCTCAGGAGCCTCAAACACCGCCTCAAGACTTCCAAAGGAGTCCAAAAGCTGGTGGGCAAGGGGATTTGTGTCTTTTCGTGGGGTGGAATAGAACAAAAGGAGCTCCAGCACCTGATGGTCTTCAAAAACATCCAGTCCCTGCTCCAAAAAGCGATTTTTCATTCTTTCTCGGTGTCCTTCATGGACATTCATAGGCGCAACCTCGCAAAAGTTGGTGAGATGATATTAGGAAAGCCATGTATATCCGCTTACAGATATTGTATCACCAATTTGCCAATTGCGCAAAGAGTATTTGTGTGATACAATATGCACTACGATTTATGCGAATAAAATGTTTTTACTTCCGATTTGCGTTTTAGTATAGGCTTGCGCCCAAACCATGGGCGGCTGTAGCACTTGGAGGCTTTTGTGAAAAAAATCAGACCCTACGTAATGGACTTTATAAAAAGAGCAGATATGCTTCTGCTTTCACTGTGTCTTATCTGTGCAGTCTTTGGCATTGTTGTAATTTTAAGCGCCTCGGCATCTCTGGACCATCCCGCACGTTATATCATTATCCAGACGCTGTCGCTGTTTTTGGGTATCATATTTTTTGTTCTGCTTTCAATTATCGACGTTGACGTATTTGCCGAAAAGTGGATATGGCTCATAGGTTTTGAAGTGCTGTTTATGTTGGTTCTGCTTACGCCGCTGGGCTTTGCAGACGACACCGGCAACAGGGCATGGTTGCGCTTTGGTCCAATTGGCGTCCAGCCAACAGAGGTTATAAAGCTTGCTTTTATTATTGCCCTTGCAAAGCACATGAGTTACCTAAAGAGCTACAAGGATATTAACAGCCCAATATCCATTCTGCAGCTCGTTATCCATTGCATCTTCATTTTGGGTGTTATTGTTGCAATATCAAAGGACATGGGCAGTGCGCTAGTGTTTCTTTTCATTTTCATCTTCATGCTCTTTGCTGCAGGGGTCAAATTATACTGGTTTCTTATCGGCCTTGCTGCCACCGCTGCAATTACACCCTTTTTCTGGACTCATGTATTAAACCAGCGTTACCGTGACAGAATTTTATGCCCCTACGACATCACCGTTGACCCGGAAGGTTTCGGTATTCGCTGGCAGTCTAAGCAAAGCAAACTTGCCCTTGCCAGCGGTCAGCTTACAGGTACCGGGCTTTATAACGGACGCCAGACCCAATCCGGAGCTCTGCCGGAAAAGCAGACGGACTTTATATTTTCCGTTATAGGCGAGGAGCTGGGTATGATTGCTTGTATTCTGGTGTTTATTTTGCTGCTGGCTATAATCGCCCGCTGCATTTATGTGGGGGTCAAGTCCCAAAACACGCTGTCGATGCTGGTTTGTATGGGAGCTGCGGGTAGTCTGATTTTCCAAACCTTTGAGAATATCGGCATGTGCATAGGCATTGCCCCCATTATCGGCATAACCCTGCCCTTTTTTAGTTACGGCGGTTCGTCCATGTTCTCTATGATGGCCCTGATGGGGCTGGTTTCGGGGGTCAAATACAAACCAAAGCCGGGACGCTTCCGAAGTTACTTATAGCAACTAAAATTATGAAAACTGCGCTTCAATGTTTAAACATTGAAGTGCAGTTTTTTGCATTAATCTATTGACAAAGCGTATATACGTGGGTATACTGTTAATACTTAATATAAACGGTGTTGGCAGATAGAACGGGGGGCGAGGTATTGGATATAGTTATTAGCAATGCTGTTAGTCAGCCCATATATGAGCAGATTTATTCCCAGATTAAAAACGCCATAATCTCCGGGCAGGAACCGGAGGGCGCGGCTTTGCCGTCAATACGAACGCTTGCAAAGGATTTACGCATAAGCGTTATAACCACTAAGCGTGCCTACGACGAACTTGAACGCTCAGGTTATATTCATACCGTGGCGGGCAAGGGCAGCTTCGTTGCAAAAACCAATTCCCAGGTCATCAGAGAAGAGCATCTGCGGGAGATTGAGGGGCTAATGGCAAAAATCTTGGAACTTGCACCCGCTTGCGGCTTAAGTGACAGTGAAATAATAGAAATGCTTGAAACACTTCAAAAGGAGGCTCGATAATTTATGAATGCTATCGAGATAAAAAACCTTGAAAAGCACTATCAAGGCTTTTCACTAAGCGATATAAATCTAGCGCTGCCTTCAGGCTGCATAATGGGCTTAGTGGGCGAAAACGGTGCTGGCAAAAGCACCTTGATAAGACTAATAATGAATGCCACTTCCATGGATGCCGGCGAAATCAGCGTTCTGGGAACCGACAATCAAAGCAGAAACTTCTGTGATCTTAAAAACGACATCGGCGTGGTGCTAGACGAAGCTTATTTCCCAGAGGTCCTTTGTGCAAGGAACATAAATAAGGTTATGAAGGCCGCATATAAAAACTGGGATGAAAAGCTGTATTTTAATTACTTGGAGCGCTTTCAACTGCCGGTAAAAAAACAGTTTAAGGAATACTCCCGGGGCATGAAAATGAAGCTTTCCATCGCGGTTGCCCTCTCTCATGCGCCTAAGCTGCTTATATTGGATGAGGCCACTAGCGGTCTTGACCCCATTGTTCGCGACGAAATCCTTGATATGTTGAACGATTTTACCAGAGATGAGAATCATTCAATTTTAATGTCCTCCCACATCCTAAGTGACCTTGAGAAAATCTGTGATTACATAGCCTTTATTCACAAGGGGGGGCTTCTTTTTTCCGATGCAAAGGATACACTTTTGGAGAAATACGGGACTGTTCGCCTGTCTAAGGAGCGCTTTCTTGATCTGCCGCAGGAGGCAGTCTTGGGAAAAAGGGTTAACGAGTACGGTGTTGAGGCTCTGGTAAAAAGAAGTGAAATTCCCGATGCCTTTGTGGTTGAACACACAGGCCTTGAGGAGATAATCCTGTTTATGGTAAAGGGGGAGAAAAAATGAAAGCCCTGCTTATAAAGGACACATATACTCTGCTTAAGCAGATTAAGCTGTTTTTTGCTTTAGTGGTGTTTCTGGCAGTTATTCCGGGCTTTTCAACCTCCGGCTTTACCATAGTTTATGCTGCGCTGCTGCCCATAACGGCCCTTGCCTATGACGAGCGTGCAAAGTGGAACAAACTTGCGGCTATGATGCCGTTTTCGGAAAGGGACTTGGTAGTATCAAAATATATTCTGGGTTATCTGTCTCTAATGACCTTTTTTGTGCTTTGCGTCGCCGTACAGTATGGTTTTAGCTTTATTTTTGACAGCACCCTTGGTATAGAGCTTTTTAGCGAGTTGGTGGCAGTGTCAGCGGTTGCTCTGATTCTTATGTCAATTAACCTTCCTCTGGTATTTAAGCTTGGCGTTGAAAAAGGCAGAATGATGTTCATGGTGATTACTATTGCAGTGGTTATATCCGGTATCAGCTACAGTGAAAAATATATCAGCGGCATGGTGGAAAAGGGAAAAAACGTTTGGCAGATTGCCCTAGCCATGCTATTGGCCGGCATTGCTTTAAACATTGTGTCACTGCTGATTTCTATAAGAATTTTTAAAAGCAGGGAAGAATAGAAGAATCCGCCGCCTCCGAAGCTCGGAAGCGGCGGATTCTTTTTTTAATGTGGGATTAAACCAGCGTTTCGCCTAGGGTCTTGCCAGCGAGAATATGAAAATGAAGATGCGGCACGGTTTGTCCTGCGTTTTCCCCGCAGTTGTTTATCACACGGAAGCCGTCATTAAGGCCCTCCTGCTTTGCAACTTTAGCGATAGTTTCAAAACACTGGGAAACCTTAACAGAGTTGTCTGAAGTTATATCAGCAGCGCACTTAATGTGTTCTTTGGGAACAACAAGAATATGCACGGGAGCCTGAGGGTGAATGTCCCGGAAGGCAAAGGTATGCTCATCCTCATAAACCTTATCTGAGGGGATTTCACCTGCAACTATTTTGCAAAAAAGGCAGTCTGACATAAAAAGTCCTCCTGTTTAAATAGTGCTTTTACCTATGGGTAGGGACAAAGCCTCACCCATAGTAAAGTTTATCAGTCCTTGTACTTTTCGTCAACAAAGTTATCAATTGAAGCCAGCGCGTTATCAAGCATAAGCTCGTCTTTTGCACCGCCCATGGCGCGCTCTGGCTTGCCGCCGCCACTGCCGCCTGCTATGCTGGTAACATGCTTAACAAGATCCCCCGCACGTATGCCGTGCTTAATTGCCTCGTCGCCGCAAACTGAGGAAACGGTTATCTTACCCTCGGCGGTGGAGCACAAAACAGCGGCCACATTTGCTTCCTTGTCCCTAAGCATGTCGCCCATCTGGCGAAGGGCATCAGCGGAGGCTTCGGGGACAATGGCGGTTATCACCTTAATGCCCTTGATCGTTTTGGCGCCGAACAGAATCCTGTCAGCCTCTGCCTTGAGGTTCTGTGCTTGCAGCTTTTCAACCAGCTTTTTAAGACCGCGCAGCTCGTTTGCAAACTGTGTAATCTTTTCCTCAAGATTTGCGGGGTTTGCCTTGATGATTGCGGAAACCCGGCGGATAAGATCGGAGCTTTGGTGCAGTTGCGCAAGCACCTCTTTACCTGTTATGGCCTCAATGCGGCGAACACCGCTGGCAATGGAAAACTCGCTCTTAATGCGGAAGGGGCCTACCTTGGCGGTGTCGTCAAGATGTGTGCCGCCGCAAAGCTCAACGGAGTGACCGTTACCCATGTTTACAACGCGTACCGTGTCGCCGTATTTTTCGGAAAACAGAGCCACAGCACCCATGGCCTTGGCCTGCTCTATGGGCATTTCGCTTATGGTGATGCCGTAGCCTTCAAGGATAGCCTCGTTAACAAGAGCCTCAACCTTTTGCAGATCTTCCTCAGACAGAGCGGAAAAGTGAGTAAAGTCAAAGCGAAGCTTGTCTGGTTCCACAAGGGAGCCTGCCTGCTCGATATGCTCGCCCAAAACCCTGAGCAGTGCTTTCTGCAACAGATGTGTGGCTGAGTGGGCGCGCATGATGGCGTGGCGGCGATCAAGGTCAATGGCACAGCTGACTGTATCGTCCGTTGCCATAGTTCCGGAAAGCATTTTACCGTGGTGCAGATACTTGCCGGACTTGTTTTTCTGGACATCAGTAACCACAAATTTGCCATTGGCTCCGATTATAAAGCCGTGGTCGGCGGCTTGTCCGCCCATTTCGGCGTAGAAAGGAGTTTTGTCAAGAACGATGATACCCTCATCGCCCTCCTGAGCACCGGTACTGCTAACTTCCTGACCAACCACAACGACAAGCACCTTGCCCCCGTCCTCGGTGTGATCATAGCCGGTGAAAACTGTAGGGGTGTTATCCAAGCCAAGGTCAATACCTGCCCATGCCAGATCACCCAAAGCCGCTCTGGCCTCCCGGGCACGTACGCGCTGCTCTTCCATAAGTTCTTTAAACCTATCCCGGTCTATTTCCAAGCCCTGTTCCTGTACTATTTCTGCTGTCAGGTCGATGGGGAAGCCATAGGTGTCATAAAGCCTGAAGGCGTCATCGCCGCTAAACATCTTCTTGCCCTCGGCCTTGTGAGCCTCAAGCATTTCCGATACTATCTTCATACCTGCGTCTATAGTCTTTGCAAAGTTCTCTTCCTCAATCTTTATGATGCGTGTGGTATAGTCCTGCTTATCCACCAGATAGGAGTAGGCGCACTTGTTTTCATTAATAACCGTTTCACAGACATTGTAAAGAAATGGTTCGTTAACTCCCAGAAGTTTTCCGTGACGGGCAGCCCTGCGCAGTAGACGACGGAGCACATAGCCCCTACCCTCGTTGGAGGGGAGAACGCCATCGGCTATCATGAAGGTGGAGCTGCGGATATGGTCGGTAATTACACGCAGGGAGGTGTCAGTTTTTTTGCTCTGACCGTAGCGGGCACCGGTAATCTCGGAAACCTTGTTTGTGATGCTCATAACGGTGTCCACATCAAACAGAGAGTCCACATCCTGACAAACGACGGCCAGACGTTCAAGACCCATGCCGGTATCAATGTTCTTCTGGCTTAACTCCTCATATGTCCCGTCCCCCTTGTTGTCGAACTGAGTGAATACGTTGTTCCAAATCTCAATGAAGCGGTCACACTCGCAGCCTACTTTGCATTCCGGTTTGCCGCAACCGTACTTTTCACCGCGGTCGTAGTAAATTTCAGAGCAGGGACCACAGGGGCCTGTTCCGTGCTCCCAGAAGTTGTCTTCCTTACCCATGCGCGTAATTTTATCCTCTGGAATACCTATCATATCCCGCCAGAGGTTAAAGGTCTCGTTATCTTCCATATAAACGGAGGGGTAAAGGCGCTCAGGGTCTATTCCCAGCCATTGGGGGGAGGTTAGAAATTCCCAGCTCCAGGCGATGGCCTCCTTCTTAAAGTAATCACCAAAGGAGAAGTTGCCCAGCATTTCGAAGTAGGTGCCGTGGCGGTCAGTATGACCGATGTTTTCTATATCGCCTGTGCGAATGCACTTTTGGCAGGTGCAAACCCTGAGGCTGGGGGGTTCCTCGTCGCCCTTAAACCAGG
The DNA here is from genome assembly GCA_964576195.1 of uncultured Oscillospiraceae bacterium. Taxonomy (GTDB): domain Bacteria; phylum Bacillota; class Clostridia; order Oscillospirales; family Oscillospiraceae; genus UBA2658. The sequence goes on from CAZNUD010000018.1 coordinate 9,155, forward strand.
TCTTCATTGGTGCCATACCGGAGTTAATCAGCAGGAGGCTGGCGTCATTTTGAGGTATTAGGGAGAAGCTGGGCAGACGCAAATGGCCCTTACTTTCGAAAAATGAGAGAAACTTCTCTCTAAGCTCGTTAAGACCGAATTTTTCCATGTGTTTTTATCCTCCAAGTAATTTACTCTCAAAATTCATACAAAAAATGCTCTCATCCCGTCGGTATAGGGACGAAAGCAGTAGGCTTCGCGGTACCACCCTAATTTACCGCAAAACGCGGTATCTCAAGCCGTCCGATATCGAGGACGGGACGCCCGTTTTCGCGGGACGCTCAAAAGCGGCTACAAAACCCATCGGTGAGGAGTTTACACCATCTCTCCCTCTCTGAACACCGCCGAAGCTTCGCTGACTTTTTCATTGCGTATAAACCAATATGTGGGCACTGCAAGGGGCATCACGTGAAAATAATCGTTACAACATATTCTATCATAATGTGCGGCCTTGTCAAGAATTTTGTTTCCCCCGCCGGTCTACTGTTTTTGCGATGAAAGCACCTTCTGCGAAGCGGACAGCTTTCTGTATTCACCCACGGTGCCTCTGTACATTTCCTTTAGCCCGAACTCCAAAAAATCGCTGGGCATTGCCTGAGAGTAATGCTCCCGGATAGGCAAAATGCCTTGCAATATATAGGCAACAAAGCTGGAACATACAAACTTGTCCGTCCTGTCGCAGGGACGACGGCGGAAGGTGTAATAAACGGTGGAGATTTGGTATTTATAGTGCCACGGGTGGGCGATCATGGGAGCAAGCTTTGCCTTAACAGTGGCGTACTGCTCCCTGGTAAGCGGAAGCTCAAGAATGCGAATTTCAATATTGGGGTGGTGTCTGTAAAAGCCTTTGTTAAAGCCTTCCGCCACAAAGCCCCCCGGCAGCATAAGCCGTGAAAAGCGCCGGCCGAAGCTATAGGCCTTGCGCATTTCACTGTCCAGCGCTATGCTCACATGGTTATAATAGCGCTTTGTATAAAAACGGATAAGCCGCGCCGGAATGGTGTTAGAGCGGCTCACAACAATATAAAGCTTGGATTTTTCCATATATATCTCCAAAGTAACTGTGGCAAATTGCCCTATTCTTCTAGTTTAAGGCGCTTTTTGCGCACAATGATGTAATAGACTATGCACATTGCAAGGCTTGAAATAGCTGAGAGCGGCACCGCAAGACCGATGGTATAAAGGTTTGTGTCCGGCAGACGGCTTAGAAAGTAGGACAGGGGAATGCGGAAAACAAAGGAGGAGATCAGCCCCTCAACCATAACAAAGCCTGTTTTTCCAATGCCGTTAAAATAGCCCAGCAGGCAGAAGATAAAGGACAATATCACGTATTCATAGCCGGAGGATCGAAGGTATTCGGCAGCCGCGGCGATAACAAGGGGGTCATCCTCAAATATGCCGGCAAGCATTTTGCCCTTAAACACTGCAAGAGCCGTAACACAAAGACCAAACACAAAGGAAATTCCCATAGCAATCTTCATTGCGTCCAGTGAACGTTTTTCCTGCTGCGCGCCTACGTTTTGAGCAACAAAGGCCGATAGGGCGGACATAAACGACATGGGAACAATGGCAAGGAATAAAAACAGCTTTTCAGCTATGCCCAGACTTGCCGAGGCCACCAGCCCAAACCTATTAATAATTGCCATGATTATCAAAAAAGAGATGCTCACAAGACAGTCTTGTAAGGCCAAGGGTCCGCCAACGGCCAAAATAGCCCGTTCTATACCACCAGGGGAAAGAAGATGCTCTTTTCTTACGGCAAAGGGCAGTTTCTTTCGGCGAATATGAATAAGGGAAAACACAACGCTCACTGCCTGGGCAAAAACTGTTGCATAGGCTGCCCCGTCAACGTCCATTTTAAAAACGCCAACCAGAAGATAATCTGCGGCAATATTGATGGCGCAGGCAATGCCTATAAAAAGCAGTGGGGACTTGGAATCTCCCAATCCACGGAAAATTCCGCTGATGGCATTGAAGGCCGCAATAAAAATCGTTCCCAAGGAGCAAATGCGGATATAGGAGCTTGTTTTTTCAACGGCTTTAGCGGGCACCTGCATTATTACAGAAATGTCCTCTGCAAAAAAAACCATAACGGCTGTTAATAGAACGGCAATTATGGAAAAGAGCCTGAGCATGCCGCCCAGTATCCTCGCAGCCCTGTCGTCATCCTGTGCTCCCACCGACTGCCCTATGAGCACCGTAACGCCCATGGTGAGTCCGGCGATAAAGCCTGTTAGGGTATGCATTATTTGGCTGCCGTTTGAAACGGCGGAAACACTTGCCGTGTCACCAAATTTTCCCACAACAAACAGGTCAACTGCCCCATAAAGCGCCTGCAAAAGTATGGCTAACAGTAAGGGTATGGCAAAGCGTATAAGAGGTGGGAAAATGCGCCCTTGGAGTATAGTATCTTTTGATTTTTTCGACATGTTATACTCCTTACGCATATCTTGGCCTAAACTTATGTTTCGTAATAGTTCGGGTTATTTGCCTTTTCTTCAACGGCGGACATAGCGTCCAAGGTTTTTTGCAGAAGCTCGTTAATGTCCCAGCCAAGACGCTCGGCACCTTGGCTTATTGTATCCCGACTGCAGCCGGCGGCAAATTTCTTGTCCTTAAATTTCTTCTTTAGAGACTTTAGCTCCATGTCCTGAACGCTCTTTGAAGGGCGCATAAGTGCAGCCGCTCCAATGAGACCTGTAAGCTCGTCAACCGCAAAAAGCACTTTTTCCATGTGGCTTTTCGGCTCCACATCATAGCATATGCCAAAGCCATGGCTAACAACCGCATGAATGAGAGTCTCGTCAAGGCCAAGCTCTTGCAGCATGGTGTGCGCTTTTTTGCAGTGCTCATCGGGGTAAAGCTCGTAATCTATATCGTGAAGAATACCAACCACCTCCCAAAAGTCTGCTTCATTTTCAAAGCCCTCATGCTCTGCAAACCAGCGCATAACAAGGCCCACTGCCCTTGCGTGGCCAAGGTGGAATTCTTCCTTATTGTACTTTGTTAAAAGCTTCCATGCCTCGCGGCTGTTTATCTCGGCCATAGTAAATATCTCCGTTTCTTTTTTATCAGCGCAATTTTAGCACAAGCTTCCATGGTTTGCAAGCTATTACATATGAGATGCATCTTATGGAGGGGGACAAAAGACCACCGCAAAAATGCGGCGGCCTTCCGTGTAACATTACTTTGGAGGTATAAGTTACTCTGCTTTTCTTTATATAAATCTAAAGCATTCCCTTATCCATCAAAGCCTTAACCTTGATGGGAAGACCATAGAGGTTTATGAAGCCCTCCGCGTCTTTCTGGTTGTAATCGCTTTCGCCAAAGGTGGCAATATTCTCACTGTAAAGAGAGTAGGGAGATGTGACGGAGGCGTTTATCATATTACCCTTATAAAGCTTTAAAACGACTTTGCCAGTTACGTTTTGCTGGCTGCTCTCAACAAAGGCATCCAGTGCCTCGCGCAGAGGAGTGAACCACTGACCGTTGTATACAAGCTCGGCATAGGTAACGGAAAGTTGCTCCTTAAGGTGAGAAGTCTGCTTGTCAAGGCAGAGCGTTTCCAGCACCTGATGGGCATAGTAAAGGATGGTGCCGCCGGGTGTTTCGTAAACGCCTCTGCACTTCATACCCACAAGACGGTTTTCCACAATGTCAATAATACCGATACCATTTACACCGCCCAGCTCATTGAGCTTCCATATAATGTCGGAGACCTTCATCTTCTTGCCGTCTACCGCAATAGGGGTGCCCTTTTCAAACTCGATTTCAACGTAGGTGGGCTTGTCGGGAGCCATTTCGGGAGAAACGCTCATTTCAAGGAAGCCCTTCTTGTTGTAGGTCGGCTCATTTGTGGGATCTTCAAGGTCAAGACCTTCATGGGAAAGGTGCCATATGTTCTTGTCCTTGGAATAGCTTGTCTCCCGGTTTATATTAAGAGAAATGTTGTGTGCCTCAGCATATTCAATTTCTTCATCACGACTCTTTATGTCCCACTCTCTCCAAGGAGCAATGATCTTCATCTGGGGAGCCAAAGCCTTGATAGCCAGTTCAAAACGCACCTGATCGTTGCCCTTGCCTGTGCAGCCATGGCATATGGCATCCGCCCCCTCCTTTATTGCTATATCCACAAGGCCCTTAGCTATGCAGGGACGGGCGGTGGAGGTGCCAAGAAGGTAGGTTTCATATTTGGCGCCTGCCTTCATGGTGGGTATAATGTAGTTTTCAGCATAGTCATCAATCAAGTCAAGAATGTACAGCTTAGAAGCGCCGGTCTTGATTGCCTTTTCCTCTAATCCCTCAAGCTCATCGGCTTGCCCCACGTTTCCGGATACCGCGATGACCTCGCAGCCGTAGTTTTCCTTAAGCCACGGGATGATGATTGATGTATCAAGGCCGCCGGAATAGGCGAGCACGCATTTTTTTATTTCGCTCATTGTTCTTCCTCCAAACAATTTCCTTTATGGTCGGATTATAGCACCCATATCTAAGTATTGCAATAGCAAAAATGTAAAAATATTTACTATTATTGAATATTATCTAGATATATTCCATGTATATGAATATTGGATTGTTAATAGTGAATATTTGCAATTCCCTTCTAAGGGTGTTAATATATGCTCATATTTTATTTTGTGCTTTAGCGTAACAAAAGGAGAAGAAAAAATGTCCATAGAAAAAGGCAGAGCATATTTTAGCAGCTTGGGTCTTGAGGACAGGGTTCAGGAATTCACTGTTTCCAGCGCTACCGTTGAGCTTGCAGCTCAGGCTTTGGAAGTAAAACCAGAGAGAATTGCTAAGACCCTTTCCTTGAAAAAGGGTGAAAGCTGCATTTTAGTGGTTGCAGCAGGAGATGCGCGTATAGATAACCGCAAGTTTAAAGATAAATTCGGAATGAAGGCCAGTATGTTGCCCCACGATGATGTGCAGCGAATTATCGGTCACAGTGTGGGCGGTGTGTGCCCATTCGGCATTAACGAGGGCATTGAGGTATATATAGATAATTCGGTTTTGCGCTTTGAAAGCATATACCCCGCCGTGGGCAGCGCCAATAGCGCTATTGAGCTTACTCCCAATGAGCTTTTCAAGTATTCAAACGCCGTTGAATGGGTGGATGTATGCAAGCTGCCTGATAGTGCCATGATTGCTGATGAGTAAGTGCTTTTTATGCCCGCGCAACTGCGGAGTTGACCGGGGGGCAGGGGAGAGAGGCTTTTGTTCCCAGGGGGAGGAAATTGTGATTGCCCGGGCAGCCCCTCATTATGGCGAGGAACCGTGCATTAGCGGTACACGTGGCAGCGGCACTGTGTTTTTCTCCGGCTGCAATATGCGCTGCTGTTTTTGTCAAAACAGCGAGATAAGCACCGGCGGTAAGGGACAGGTAGTATCCGTTGAGCGACTTGCTAAGGTGTTCGAAAAACTTCAGGACCAGGAAGTACACAATATAAATTTAGTTACCCCCACTCATTTTGCCCACAAAATCGCCGAAGCGTTAAGGCTTGCCAAGCCCCGGATTCCCGTGGTATGGAATTGCAGCGGCTATGAGAGGGTGGAAACTTTGAGAATGCTTGAGGGACTGGTGCAGATATATATGCCGGACCTTAAATACACAAACGCTTACTATGCAGGTCGTTACTCAGCCGCGCCCGACTATCCTCAAGTTTCAAAGGCAGCCATTTTGGAGATGTACCGTCAAACAGGTCCATGCGTTCTGGACAGGGACGGTATTTTGAAGCGCGGGGTTCTGATACGGCACCTTATTTTGCCGGGCCGTCTTGACGATGCCTTTGACGTTATCGACTGGGTGGACGAGAGTATGCCTAAAGGGGCTGTGTTATTAAGCCTTATGAGCCAGTTCACGCCGTTGGCGGATAGGGAGAAGTTTCCCGAACTCTCAAGAACCCTTACCAGGGAGGAATGCCAGCGGGCGGAGAGTTATTTTATGCTCTCCGGAATAGAACAGGGATTTTTACAGGACCTGTGCTCTGCAACGGATGAAATGATACCCGTTTTTGATGGATATAATCATTACGAACACGATACAATTTAATTAGCCTATTTTAAAGACATCATATGGGGGGAGGTTCAAAAACGGGGTGAAAGCCATAAAACTTATAAGAATGGAATATCACTACTTTAGTTTAGCGGCATGAATAATATGCCGCCATTTTTTTATTAATAATTAAGGTTCTGTCACAACATATAGTTGATTTTTATAATTTTATAAGGAAGCCTTATTTTTCAAGGCTTCCTTTGTTGCTAAATTCAAGTGATATTATTCTTTGCTCCACTTTACATAAGCCCATTGTCTTTTTGTATTATCTACTTCAGTATCACTTATAGGCGTTCCACATTCCTGATACACATAAAAATCGTCAATCGTTTCTGCATTTTCTTGAATGTAATATTTATTGCCATCAATGAAAGTATACTCTTTTTCCTTATCAGTTAGTTCACCAGCATAAGAATACCCATCTGGCAATTCATTTACAATATTTAATTCTGTTGCAAAATAATTATATCCATTCAATACAATTTTAGGTGCCCCTGCATATGGTTTTTCAGCATTTGTATTGCTTGTGGTGTTTGTATTTTTTGTTCCACAACCAACCAATGTAAATACAAGCACGAAACTTAATACTAATGTTATAATTTTCTTCATATAAATTATCTCCAATCTGTTTAATTTATGCCACCAAAGGTAATGGTGGTCTTTTTGCTATATCTCTACATTTTACATCTATTTGAGTTGTTAATACAAAAGATAAGAAGATTTGCTCCTTCTCTGTCGTGGTTTCCTTTGCATACTCAACTAAATTATACCATACAAGGTAGTTATTCAAATATTTTGTTGCAACACCCTTGAAAGCTCTTATAAAATCTTTCAATCGACTATGATAGTTGTTTATGTGTTGTATGTGATAAATGCCTTTCTTGGACTTTCCTGTTGCTAACTGTATCAACTCCAAATTATGCTCACTTGAAAATTTACGATAGGACTTTTCCTTATCAGTACAAAGAATAGATTTATCGTCAATTCTCTTATCAAATACCTTATCTAAACATTCTTGGCTTACTTTACCCAACTTGCCAATTTTAGATACAGATTGACCTTTTCGATTTACTGCACAAGGCACACATACCTTTTCGTTTGATAACCCTCTTTTATGAGTTTCACTACCTCTTTTATGTGGTAATCTTGGCATAGTAAATGTCTTACTTTTGGTATGATTGCCCTTATATGAAATAGGGAAGAAAGTTTCGTCTGCTTCAACGATACCTTCTAATACAACTGAATTGTGCATATTCTGTAAAGCGTCTAATATCTTATGTCTCCACAAGAAAGCCGTATTTCTATGAATATCACAAATATCGGCTGTTTTACGAATAGATAAGCCATTCATCATACAATCTATATATTGTTTCCAAACATCAAAGTCTTTTCGTGTTCCAGAGGTGATAGAATTTGTATTGATAACAAATGATTTACCACAATCTTTACATACATATCGTTGTGTTCCGTCTTTTCTATGCCCGTTTCGCACGATATAAGTACAACCACAAATAGGACATACTCTACCATCAGAAAATCTATTGTCTTTTGTAAAGTTTTCAATGGTATCTTTCTTTGGTGTAGTACCACTTAACACAATAGTTTTAAGGCTTTCTAAATCGTCACAAGATAACTTACTAATTATATCCAAAGCGTCTTTTAATGTAGCCATATAACCACCCCTTTCACTATATATTATATCGGCTACTTTTATTCAATTATCAACCTTGTGTTGTGACACAGCCATAATTAATTTTAATTCTATCCGATGCTTCGGCTCGCCTGAATTGTAAATCAAGTAATATAATCAAAATTTTTGTATCTTTACCGAAAAAAGGGACATCATAGATTTAATAAAATCAGCGAGGTGAGGATTTGACAAACAGCATTACAAACAGACAGATGTTTTTTATTATATTTCTCACCCTCACCTCGTACACGACCATTAACCTGCCAAAGACAATGGCGCAAACAGCGGGCAGAAGCAGTTGGATTCCAATTATGGCGGTGTCTATTATTTTCGGAGGCGCCGCTGTAATCATTACGAAGCTAAACAATATGTATCAGGGAAAGGTGCTTTTTGACTACAGTCAGGAAATCGTAGGCAAGGTTTTCTCCCGCTTGATTGCCTCGTATTACCTGCTGTTTTTCCTAATTTTCGACGTTTATTTAAAGCTGAAGCTGGTCGGCCTGCTAAAATCAAATTTCCTGCCGCAGACACCTCAATTCATCATGCTGCTGATGGGGATTTCACTATTTGGCTATGTGGCCTACAAGGGTATTACAAACATTGCCAGGATGTTTGAAATAATCGGGGCTTTGTTTCTTTTTGTAACGATAGGCTTATGCGCTGCCATGCTTTTAGAAGGCACGAGCTATAGTATATTACCGTTTTTCAACATCACTGAAACCAAAGAATATATGAATACTATGAGGGATTTGGCTACTCCATTCACCGGCTTGACGGTTCTTTTCATCATACCCTTTACGGCACAGAACAAAAAAGCTCCCAAAGTCGCTTTTTTCACTCTGCTATTTATCGGTCTGTTTTATGTACTGATTGTGGAAGGCACAATCATGATTCTGGGCATCAACAATACCATTGCGTTTAATGACGCTTTTATCGAAGCGATAAAGATCGTCGAACTGCCCGTTATTGAAAGAACCGATATCTTTTACCTGACCTTTGGCCTGACGAGCCTGTTCGCTGGAATTATCATTGTGTTTACCGGCACCGTGGAGTTTGCTTGCCGATTAATTCCGAAAGTTAAGCGCCATATTATCGTAATCGCTATCGCAATTGTTTGCTTTATCATATGCTCGTTTGCGCTGAACATTAATAATATGAACGATGTTTTCGAGAGTTTTGAACCATATCTTGCTTTAACCTCAAGCATATTGATACCGACGCTGTTGTTTATTATAGCGCAAGTGAAAAAGCGGATTTTACAAAAATCTGGAGAAGGGGGACGCAATAATGAAATGCCATAAACGCTTTTTTGTTATTGCAATTTTCATCTTTCTCGCTGTTTTTTTAACCGGCTGCTGGGATTCGGTGGATATAAACGAAAAGCTGATTGTAACGACAATCGCCTTTGATGTCAAAGGCGGAGAAATATGGTATTACCTCGAAATTGCAAACATCGAATCCGGCAAAAGCAAGGATGCGGGCGAAAACGCAGGCAAATATATCGTTAGGAAAGGTCACGGCAAAACATTAACGGAAGTTAGGGATGATTTGGACACGCATTTGAATGAGCCGCTCTTTCTTAGCGGGGTACAGGCGCTTGTGTTTACCGAAAGCTTTGCGAAAGATTATCTGGTTGAATACCTGTACAGGTTTAGAGTCGACGAAACCTATAGAAAAAAGGGGCTAACGGTCATCACAAAGGAAGATCCCGAAGAATTATACAAAATCGCCCATGAGAAAAATGCTTCTGTCGGGTTCTTGGTGGAGGGGATCGTTGAAACCTTGGATGAATCAGGGAAATCATTTAAGAGAACAACCATGCGGTTGATCGAAAACCTTTCTGCTAATTATACGGGTATTCTGATTCCTTGCATAGGTTTGCAGGATGAGGAAATTTCGATTACCGGGTATTCGGTGATAAATGGCCCTACTGTCACCGGTTTCTTACCGGTGAAGGAATCGCCATGCACAATGTTTTTAAAGGTAGACAAACCCAAGTTTCATTTTATCGTGCCATATAACGATATGAATCTCACGCTGGAGGTTCTTTTGGCGAAACGGAAGATAACACCATCCTATGCGGATGGGAAAATCAATTACGATATCAAAATGGAGTTCAAGGCCGAATTGATGTACGGGGACAAAAAAACACCATACAACTTTGAAGATACTGCCGTGAAGGAAGTATCCGAAATCCTCACGGCTATGTTAAAGCAACAGATTTCCAATGCGATCGAACGTGCGCAAGAAGAATTCGAGTGTGACTATTTGCAGTTTGACGATATATTTCGTATAAAATACCCTGTAGAGTTTCAAGATATGGACTGGCAAAAGGAATTTCCGGATGTAAGTACAAATATTGACGTGAAGGTCGATCTGAGCACAAAATGGGGCATGGATTACAGCGCTAACGAAGTTAAATGAAGGGAGATTGTCCACTTTGAAACGGTTTGATTTCAAACAAACGGTAGATTATCTGAAAACGAAGGAGCTGGATTATACGCAACGATCCATACCGTTTCGTAATGGAATATTTCGCGATGCAATGATTGAGGTGTTCTACATCTCCCAACTTACGGACAGGATTGCGCTTACAGACAGCGTCTTAAAACCTCTCGTCCTGCATTGTTCCTCTACCCGAAAGCCCATAAACGCACAGATAGCGATGGACAGCATTATTTATGCCGATAACTGCAAAATAGAATCGGATGCCGGAAAAATCGAAGATTTCATTCTCTCAGGAATGGTAGTCATCCTTTTTTCAAATGACAAGCAATATATTGTGGTCAACTTAAAAAAGGTGGAGCACAGACCGGTTCCAACTCCGGAGCTTTCCTATACCATCAGGGGCCCGCAGGACTGCTTTAACGAAAATCTTGATGCAAACCTTTCTCTTATCAGGTATCGAATCAAGGATAAAAACATGCAGATAAAACATTTTGAGGTGGGGAGACGAACAAAAGCACAGGTAGCCGTGGTCTATATTGAAGATATTGCGAATGATACAGTCGTACAGGAGGTTCAAAAAAGAATTGAGGGTATTGACGTTGACGGTATAGGCGAATCGGGGGAACTCCAGGCTTTCCTCTTAAACAATAAACTGCAGCTGTTCCCGCAAATAGGCCTGATTGAACGGTCCGACATGGCATTCCATTCGCTCCTCGAGGGGAAGGTCATGGTGTTGGTGGACGGCAGCGGGATTGCACTGCTTGCTCCAAAAACCTTTAGCGAGTTTTTCTATTCGTGCGACGATAGGTATGACAATAAGTCTTTTGGCATATTTACAAGAATCCTACGGTATGTCGCGATCATTATCGCCCTGACCGGTTCAGGTTTATTCGTCGCGCTGACATCGTTTCACACGGACGTTCTGCCCGTGAAATATGCCATATCCCTTTCGGAAATGCGTTCAAATGTGCCTTTTACCGCACTTATAGGGGCATTATCACTTGAGTTTATTATGGAGCTGCTCCGGGAGGCACTGTTGAGGGTTCCTAAGCAGATCGGCTCCGCAATCGGCATCGTAGGGGCAATCGTTATTGGCTCTGCAGCGGTATCGGCAGGCATTTTCAGCTCGTTTCTGCTCATCATCGTATCAACATCGCTGCTTGCATCCTTTGCCATCCCGGACTACTCACTAGTAAATCCTTTCAGGGTACTAAAATTCATACTTCTACTATTTACCGGGATGATGGGATTTTTCGGATTTACAATTTTTCTTACTTTTATTTTGGCCGAGCTTGTTTCTCTCAACAGCTTTGGCGTGCCTTATATGGCTCCGTGGGCGCCGTTCAATTTTCGCGATTTTGTAAAAACGCTTATTAACGGTTCGACGATGGACTCGAAGCGTCTAAATTATTTGCGCACAAAAGACAAAACCAGAATGAAAGAATAGTATATGAGTATAAACCGATAGCTCACCCATAATACGGGGACGGGTTTTAATAATTCCTAATATCCACTATTGTTAAGAATAAAGGTTGACAAGGAGAACCTGCGCCGCTATAATTAGCACAATAAGTAAAAAGCTGTGATGAGGAATATTAAGCGCCGAGCAATTTTTAGAGAGGGGTCAGCTTGCTGAAAGACCCTATTTGTGAAGTGCCGAAGCCGCCTTTGAGCTGTGGACGGAAAGCGTTTTGCCAGTACGCTCCAACGGAGTCTCCGCCGTTATCGGGAGCGCGGTATGCGTTTAACCACAAGTATCGTAATGAGAGCGGGGGCTTTAGTCTCCGAATTTAGGTGGTAACACGGACAATAGTTCGCCCTAAGCATGTTTTTTTCATGCTTAGGGCTTTTTGCATTTACGGGGAAAGCTATTATTGCGATTAACGCGGAAAGGACATTAAAATGAGGACTTTTACTAAATCTAGGAAATTGGACAATGTTGCATATGATGTTCGCGGCCCAGTGCTGGACGAAGCTATGAGAATGGAAGCGGAGGGTGCAAAAATTCTTAAGCTAAACGTGGGAAACCCAGCAACCTTCGGCTTTGAAGCACCGGAGAGCATTATTAACGAAGTTACAAGTAAGCTCAGAGAATCCGAGGGATACTCCAACTCCAAGGGGATTTTGGAGGTTCGCGAATCCATAGTCCAGTATACCCGCAAAAAAGGGATTGAGGGCGTAAGCGCGGAGGATGTTTATACGGGCAACGGCCTATCAGAGCTTATCAGCATTTGCATGCAGGCGCTGCTGGACAACGGCGACGAAATCCTTGTGCCCTCGCCGGACTACCCCCTTTGGACAGCCACGGCGACTCTTGCCGGCGGCACAGTGGTGCATTATATCTGTGATGAGCAAAACGAATGGATGCCAGATATTGAGGACATCCGCCGCAAGGTATCACCAAAAACCAAGGCGATCGTAATCATTAACCCCAACAATCCCACTGGTGCACTCTATAGCGAGGAGCTGCTGCTGGAAATTGTTCAGATAGCCAGGGAAAAGGACTTGATGATTTTTTCTGACGAGATTTATGACCGCCTTATTATGGATGATGCCAAGCATACCTCAATTGCGTCTCTTGCCCCCGACCTTTTTGTTGTTACACTAAACGGTCTTTCAAAGTCCCACCTTATTGCCGGTTATCGCATCGGCTGGATGAGTCTCTCCGGCGATAAGGCCGGGGCAAAAAGCTACATTGAAGGGCTGAATATGCTCTCAAGTATGCGTCTTTGCTCCAATGTGCCTGCCCAGCGTGCCGTTAAGCCTGCGCTGGATAATCTGGATGCAACAAAGCCCCTGCTGCTTCCCGGAGGCAGGCTGTACGAGCAGCGCGAGGCCATCTGCAAGGCTCTTGACAGAATAGATGGTATAAGCTATGTTAGGCCAAAGGGAGCTTTTTACGTGTTCCCGAAAATTGACGCGAAGCGCTTTAACATTACAGATGACGAACGCTTTGTGCTTGACTTTCTTCGGGAAAAGCAAGTCCTGCTGGTTCACGGCGGCGGCTTCCACTGGGAGAAGCCCGACCACTTCCGAATTGTTTTCCTGCCACGTACCGAGGTGCTTTACACGTCAATGCAAAAGCTCGGAGAATTTTTAGAGACATATCACCAAAATTGATGTAGAATAAAAGGCGGGATTTTTTCCCGCCTTTTATTTAAAAAACTACGGAGGTGAAAAGACGCATGCGAAAGCTAGCAACGGCTGCTCTGTCCTTTTCGAGCGCTGTGTATTTGGCTCACTTTCTGCTTCCTATGGGCTATTGGCTTTATGGGGCGGCGGCTTTTTTCCTCCTATCAGTGGCCCTTGGGGCTTTTTTAAAGGGTGATATGCGGCTAAGGGGGCTGCTCATCACTTTGTCCGCCTGTTTGGGCCTACTTATCTGCTTAGGCAGCTACAAAATAAGAAACGCTCCCGCAGCGGAGCTAACGGATTGGGAGGGAAAAATAAGCGCGGAGGTAACGGACTTTCCCCGCGAATTTCCCGATTACGGTTACTCGACGGTTGAAGTTCGACTTAAAACCGAGGGACTTCCCGGCCTAAAAACAAAGCTATATTCCTATGATTACAGCATTTCCTCTTTCAGTCCAGGCGATATGATCTCAACTGTCGGCCGTTTTCGCGCCGCCGACACCAGGGCGGGAGAAAAGTACGATAGGTATAACGCCGACGGCATTTATCTTCTCTGTACTGCCACAGCAGAGCCAAAGGTTACAGAAAGAGGAAAAACCGCCTTTTTCTATTTTCCCCGGCGGCTTGCAAGGGCCATAGAAGAAAGTGCCGGAAGAGTATTTGCCCAAGATACTGCTCCGCTGCTTACAGCGCTCCTAACCGGAAATAAAGAGCTGCTGTATAAGCAGGAACAGCTTTACGCCAATATGGCAACAGTGGGCATTTTGCACGTTGTTGCAGTTTCCGGCATGCATGTGGCCTTCCTGGCTGGTTTTGTCCAAAGCCTTATTCGCAAAAAGAGCCTTTCGGCGCTTATATCTATAGTAATAGTTTGGCTTTTTGTTCCTATGGCGGGGGCCACCCCCTCGGTGGTGCGCGCGGCTTTTATGCTGACAACGGCACTTATAGCTCCCATAATGCACCGGGAGAATGACGGCATTACATCTCTTTCAGCTATTTTGGCGTTGCTGCTTTTTATTAACCCCGATGCCTGCGCCTCGGTAAGCCTGCAGTTGTCCTTTGCCGCTATGCTGGGTATAATAGTGTTTACACCAAGGGTTTACAAGCGCTTAATGGGCAAATACTTCAAAGTGGACACAAGCAAGGGCCACAAAGCACTGCGCCTCTTATCCGGTTTGGGCATAGGAGCGCTAGCTTCCCTTTCCTCAACTTTGGGTGCAATGGTTATATCAACGCCCTTTGCGGCGCTTCATTTTGGATACACCTCACTTTCTGGAATTTTAGTGAACATTCTGATTTTCTGGGTCATTTCCCTTTGTTTTACAATGGGCTATGTGGCCTGCCTTCTGGGGCTTGTTTGGCTGCCGCTTGGGAGGCTCCTGGGCGCCGGGGTAAGTTGTCTTACCCGTTTGATTATACTTGCTGTGGATGCGGCAGCTAAAGTACCCTATGGGGCGGTTTTTACTGAGGACACGGCCTTCGGCTGGTGGCTTGTATTAGTTTACATAATATTTTCCATTTGCTTTATGTTTAGAAGAAAAAAGGGCTTTAGGCCTATAATCCCCCTGTGTCTTTCCATCTGCTCCCTGTGCTCAATTATAATTTTCAGCGAGCTTGGGAGGGTATATCAGCCGCCGAAGCTGACAGTGCTTGATGTGGGACAGGGGCAAAGCATTGTTGCTGTAAATAAAGGAGCCACCATAGTAATAGACTGCGGCGGCAAAAACGGCGCTCGAAACGCTGGAGAGTTGGCGGCAGCCGAACTTTTGGGGCAGGGAAGACGAAGCCTTGACTTGCTTGCCCTAACCCACCTGGATGATGACCACGTAAACGGCGTAACCCGACTGATGAGCAGAGTGGATGTCAAAGCTTTGGTGCTCCCGGCATATATGCAAGATATTAAGGGAGGACAGAAGATAATAGACTTTGCCGGAGAGCGGGGAACGGAAGTTTACATAATATCAGAAGATACTCAGTTTGAGACAGGAGATATGACCCTGCGAGTGTACGGGTCAAATAATATAAAAAAGCCGCAACTAATGTACCTTTGGAGCGAGGGTGAGAATGATGTGCTCATAACCGGTGACGGAAGCTACTCCGATGAGCGCCTCTTTCTTAAAACTCACTCTTTGCCTCATTTGGAGGTATATATCGTTGGACACCACGGCTCCAAGCACTCCAGCAGCAAGGAACTGCTTTCGGCAATTGACGCTAAGTGGGCCGTAATCTCTTGCGGATATAATCACTTTGGACATCCCGCTCCGGAAACCTTGCAAAGGCTTGGGGCGGCGGGCATGGAAATATTGCGAACCGACCAATTGGGGGATATAACCCTCAAAATGGAATGAGGAAAAACAAAAATGGCAAGGGACTTTAGAAAAAACCCCAAAACCGACTACCTTACTGAGCTAAAGGCACTAAAGGAACGGGGCCCCGGCGGGCTTTACTTTCTCTGGGGTGCGGAGGACTATCTGCGGGAGAGCTATCTTGAACAGTTAAAGGGTCTATGCGACGTTTCGGCCTCGGATTTTAACTATCACCGCATATCCTGTAATCCCAACGATGTAAGGGCGCTTGAGGAGGCGGTGGACGCGGTGCCCTTTATGGGCGAGCGAATCTTAATTGAGGTTAGAGACTTCGATGTAAATGCATACCGCGAGGATGGTGCTGAAAAACTAAAGGCGGTTTTAACTGACATTCCTGACTATGCCACCCTTGTGCTTTTGCCCTCCATCGGCTATCAGCCGGACGGACGACTTTCCCTGATGAAAACCATCAAAAAACTTGGCAAATCCATCGAATTTACCGCCCAAAGCCAGAGCCTTCTTTTTAACTGGATAAGCCGACGCTTTCAGACTATGGGAAAAACCATAGGCAGGGCAGAATGTGAAAGGCTTATCTTCACCTCAGGAGAGCTAATGACCGGGCTTATCCCCGAAATAGACAAAATCGGCAGCTATGCCAAGGGAGAGAGCATCACGGCAGATGATATTGTCAAGCTTGCCCAACGCGTCCCCCAAGCCACTGTCTTTGAAATGACAGACTGCCTTGCCGAGCGGAAATTTGATGCGGCCGCAGAGCTTTTAGGGGAGCTTTTGCAATCAGGAGAGCATCCGATAAAGGTGCTTTACATGATCGGCTATCAAATGCGTCGCCTCTATAACGCCAGAGTGGCGTTGGATGAGGGTCTGGGCCGGGACTTTGTAATGGAAAGCTGCAAAATAAGCTACCCTTTCCTTGCGGATAAGCTTTTAAGCTCGGCCAAGGGTTTTACTTTGGAACGAATTAAAAACGCCGTTGAGCTTTGCGCCCTGTCGGACTACCGCATGAAAAGCTCTTCCGAAAACGATGAGGACATTTTAAAGGAATTGCTGCTTAATTTGGCAGTGGAGTAAAAGCGATGATTAAAATTGATGAAGTTCTGGTGGTGGAAGGGCGCTATGACAAAAACACACTTAGCCAGATTTTTGATGCAACAATAATCGAAACCGGCGGTTTTCGCATTTTTTCAGACAAGGAAAGACTCTCCTTACTCCGCAGCCTTGCCCAAAAAAGAGGCCTTGTGGTTCTTACAGACAGCGACGGCGCGGGGTTTTTGATAAGAAACTATATTAAGGGAGCCATTGATCCTAAGTACGTTAAACACGCCTATATTCCCGATATAATGGGCAAGGAAAAGCGAAAAAGCTCACCCTCCAAGGAGGGAAAGCTTGGTGTTGAGGGAATGTCCCGAAAGGTGATTTTTGAAGCGCTTACTCGAGCGGGCGTTAAGTTTATGGAGAGCGAGAGCACTGAAAGTACAGATAAGATCACCAAAACTGATTTCTATGAACTTGAACTGACAGGCAGAGAAAACAGTGCCGAAAGGCGCCTGACCTTGCTAAAGAGTCTTAACCTTCCATCAAAGCTCACGAGCAATGCTTTGTTGGATGTATTAAACCTTCTTATGAGCAGAACGGAATTTCTGTCCCACTTTAATGAAAAAGGAGAAATTTTGTTTAATATGTCCGAAGAAAACTAATTCTTCTCTCTAAATAAGTGTAGCGCAACACTGGATATTGTGATACAATAACCCAAAAGCAGGCAGATGTTGCCTGAACATAAAAAACATACCGAATGGGGAGTGCTTTTATGAGATGTCCGTTTTGCGGCTATGCCGAAAGTAGGGTTATCGATTCCCGTCCCGCGGAGGAGGGTGCAACCATCCGCCGCCGCCGCGAGTGCCTTGCCTGCCAAAAAAGGTTTACAACATACGAAATCATGGAGCGTCTGCCTCTTGTTGTTGTTAAGCGTGATGGAAGCCGTCAGACCTTTGACAAAATAAAGGTATTAAACGGTATGCTTCGTGCCTGTGAGAAGCGTCCGGTTGCACTCCAGACCTTGGAGGGCATTGCCGACGAAATCGAGCAGGAGCTTCAAAACTCCCTTGAGAGAGAGGTTACCACCACCGAAATTGGCGAAATGGTCATGGACCGCATCAAGGACGTTGACGAGGTTGCCTATGTCCGCTTCGCCTCGGTTTATCGTCAGTTTAAGGACGTGAGAACCTTCTTCGACGAGCTGACCAAGCTTATTGATGAAAAGAAAGCTTAAAATAGCGACGAAAGATTGATACTTTCATTTTCAGCGATATCATTAAGGCCATGCTTTAACTTTTCGCACATGGCGGGGGGCACTTCGCACCCCGCCTGAAGTGTTTGCAGCATGGTAAAATAGGTGTCCGTCACATCGGAGATCTCGTCGCTGTGACGGAGCATTACGCCTGCGTAGCCGCTGAATGCCAGCCACTCTTTTTCAGACTCCTGAAGATAATTATAAGCCTGCTCAATATCACCTGAGGCGCTTAGCTGAAATGTTCTGTCTGCGTCTTCCTTCAGGAGATTCGTTTTTTTGCCAACATATCTGATGTTAAAAATGGAAAGGATAATTAATGCTACCAGTATGATACTGGCGGTTGCTTCCTTTTTCATTTTTTAGGGGTCTCCTTTCGGCAAAAATATATCTGTCCCGCTGAGTTAAGGGTCATCAGGTAAACATCCTTTACACTCTTTACATTTCGGGCTTTTAGCTCTTTATTCAGCCATGGCTCCCCTTTTTTGCAAAGCCGCAGATTGTCGCTTATCAGCCGCCCTGAGCTAATTAGGGTTATGGGAAAGCCGGTATCCGGAGGCGCCAAGCCCAAAAGACTTGCCGTTACGGGTTTTTCGGCGGGGTATGGGATGATGCTTAGCTTGCCGCTGGTTTCAAGAATGGCGTATTTAATATTGCTCATATCTAATATGCTTTGCTGCCGTAATTCCTCTGTCAGCTCATCTATGGTGAAGCGGTTTTTCTCCATTTCATATTGATCGATAACACCGTTTTCAATTAGTATGCTAGGCTTTCCGCATATTAGCTTCCTGAACTTTATGCTATTGACAAGGACACCGGATATAATCAGCTCGCAGCATAAAAGCACCCCTATGGGAAGAAGCCCGTTTATTAGTGGGATGCCTATGTCCTGCAGCGGGTGCGCAGCTATGTCGGAAATCAAGACAGTTACAACAAGCTCAGACAGCTCCAGTTCTCCCAACTGACGTTTGCCCATTAACCTCATGGCAGTCAGCAGAGCAACATAAATTATTAGAGTTCTAAAGATAATAATTGCCATATATACATCTGCCTTTCAGATAATAGCTTTCCCAGTGGGGATGAGATTATTTTCCCGCTTAGTTTTACAGATAAACATTCGATTGTGGAGGAACAATAATGGAAGATAATAAAAGACCCGAGAGCATGCAGCGCATAAAGGACTCCGCCCAGGCCGAGACCTTTATTGCCGAGCAAGTATCAGCAATCCGCTCACAGGTTGGGGGCAAAAAGGTGCTGCTTGCCCTTTCCGGCGGCGTGGACTCCAGCGTTGTTGCGGCCTTGCTCATCAAAGCCATAGGAAACCAGCTATATTGTGTACATGTTAACCACGGCCTTATGCGCAAGGGTGAAAGTGAGATGGTAGTTGAAGTTTTTCGAAAGCAGCTTGGCGCGAACCTGGTTTATGTTGATGCCACCGACAGCTTCCTTGAAAAGCTTGAAGGGGTTTCGGATCCCGAGCAAAAGCGCAAGGTCATTGGCGCGGGATTTATACGCGTGTTTGAAGAGGAAGCCCGCAAATTTGAGGGCATAGAGTTTTTGGCTCAGGGAACCATATATCCCGACATCGTTGAAAGCGGACCGGTGAAAGCTCACCACAATGTGGGCGGCCTGCCCGAGGATATGAAGTTTGAACTGGTGGAGCCTGTCAAACTCCTGTTTAAGGACGAGGTCCGTGTGGTTGGCAAGGCTTTGGGCTTGCCCGATGAAATGGTTTTCCGTCAGCCCTTCCCCGGCCCGGGGCTTGGCGTTCGCTGCCTTGGTGCTATTACCCGTGACAGGCTTAACTCCCTGCGGGAGGCGGACGCTATTCTTCATGACGAATTTGAAAAAGCCGGTTTTTCTGGAAAAGTATGGCAGTATTTCACCGTGGTGCCCGACTTTAAGTCTACAGGCGTCCGTGACGGTAAACGCAGCTTTGACTGGCCCGTTATCCTTCGTGCGGTAAACACTGTGGACGCTATGACCGCAACTATTGAAGAATTACCATGGCCTCTCCTTCAGAAAATAACCACCCGCATTTTGGCTGAAGTGCCCGGAGTTTCCCGTGTGCTTTACGACCTAAGTCCCAAGCCGCCCGCAACTATAGAATGGGAATGATATATTTGCCTGTGAATCTTCAAATTTTTAACACGGGCAAATAATACAACAGACCTTTGACCGGAAAGGAGTTCCGATGAAATTTACAAAAATGCATGGATGCGGAAATGACTACGTTTATGTCAACTGCTTTGATGAAAAAATTGATAACCGCCCCGCCTTTGCGCGTAAGGTGTCTGACCGAAATTTTGCTGTTGGCAGTGATGGACTCATCTGCATCTGCCCTTCTGATACGGCGGATTTTAAGATGGAGATGTATAACAAGGACGGCTCCTATTCGCCAATGTGCGGCAACGGCATACGCTGCGTTGCCAAATACGTCTATGACCGTGGCATGACAGAAAAGACCGAGCTTACCATCGAAACCGGAGACACTGTTAAACACCTTAAGCTTAATGTTGAGAAAGGTAGTGTAGTGTCTGTCCGAGTGGATATGGGAGAGCCGGAGCTTCGCCCCCAGTTTATTCCCATTGCAGAGCACGGAAAGAACTTTATAAACCGTTCTGTAATCTTAGTTGACGAAGAATATTTTGTCACCGCAGTAGGTGTTGGAAACCCACACGCGGTTGTGTTCGTTGACGATGTTGATACTTTTAATGTGCAGGAAATAGGCCCTAAATTTGAAAACCATCCTCTGTTTCCCGAAAAAAGCAATGCCGAATTTGTTCAGGTTTTGGACGAAAATACCCTTAAAATGCGCGTCTGGGAGCGGGGCAGCGGCGAAACCCTCGCCTGTGGTACAGGTGCCACGGCAACACTTGTTGCGGCTGCGCTCTGTGGAAAGACTGGCGATAGCGCCACGGTCAAACTTCGGGGTGGTGACCTGTTTATTGAGTGGGACAGAAAAACGAACCATGTATTTATGACCGGACCTGCCACAACCGTTTTTGACGGCCAGCTTTACATCTAGAATCTTCAGGACGGGCAAACCTTGCCCATATAAGGAGAGATACCATGCCTAAACTAAATGAAAACTTTCAAAAGCTTCCCGGCAGCTATCTGTTTGCGGAAATTGCCCGGCACACCGGAGAATACAGCAAGGCCAACCCCGACAAAGAGCTTATAAGGCTTGGAATTGGGGATGTTACTCAGCCTCTCAGCCCTGCTGTTATTAAAGCCATGCACAAGGCAGTGGACGAAATGGCAAACAAGGAGACCTTCAGAGGATACGGCCCCTATGAGGGATACGAATTTCTGCGGGAAGCCATAGTCCGTCACGACTACGAACCCTATGGTGCTCCTATTAAGGCAGACGAGGTCTTTGTATCTGATGGCGCAAAAAGCGAATGTGGGAACATAGGCGATATTTTCGATGCGGATAACGTTGTTGCCGTGTGTGACCCTGTTTACCCTGTTTATGTGGACGCCAATGCCATGGATGGCAGGGCGGGGGAATTTGACGGCAAGCGCTGGACTAATCTTGTATACCTGCCTTGCAACGAGGTCAATGGCTTCTTACCGGAGCTTCCCGTTAGAAAGCCCGATTTAATCTATCTTTGCTTCCCCAATAACCCCACGGGGACCACCGCCACCAAAGATCAGCTTAAGCTATGGGTAGATTATGCAAGCCGCAACGGCGCGCTTATTCTGTTTGATGCGGCGTATAGAGAGTACATCACCGAGCCGGACATCCCACACTCCATTTATGAGATTGAGGGCGCCACCGAATGCGCCATCGAGTTTTGCAGCTTTTCAAAAACTGCTGGCTTCACAGGAACCCGCTGCGGCTACACCACCATTCCCCGGGCTCTTAAGCGTTGCGGCGTAAGCATTTATGACACTTGGATGCGCCGCCAATCAACCAAGTTTAACGGCACCTCCTATATCGTCCAGCGGGGAGCAGAGGCTGTTTACAGTCCCGAGGGTGAGCGCGAATATAAAGAAATCATTGCATACTATTTAAATAATGCAAAAGTAATTCGACAGGGTTTAAAGGAAGTGGGGCTCACCGTATATGGCGGTGTAAACTCCCCCTATATCTGGGCAAAGACCCCGGGAGGAATGCCTTCATGGGACTTCTTCGATAAGCTTCTTTGCCAGGCGAATGTTGTAACCACCCCCGGCGCGGGCTTCGGCCCCGAGGGTGAGGGCTTTATTCGTTTGACCGGTTTTGGTGACGCTGAGGCCACCAAGCAGGCAGTAGACCGCATTGTCGGCGTTTTGAAATAATAAGTAATTGGCATAGCGGCCATGGCCGCCCGCAGCAGGAGGAGAACTTATGTGCGGAATAGTTGGATACACAGGTAAGCAGCAGGCAGCACCTATACTTTTAGAGGGGCTGGAAAAGCTTGAATATCGCGGCTACGACAGCGCCGGACTTGCCATTAGTGACGGCGAAAAGATGAACGTGCTCAAATGTATGGGCCGTCTTGCCGCCCTTAAAGAGCGAAGTGAAAACGGCAAGAAAACTCCAGGCTGTGTGGGAATAGGCCACACCCGCTGGGCCACCCACGGCAGACCTTCGGACGAAAACTCCCACCCCCATGTAAGCGAAAACGGCAGAATTGCCATAGTACATAACGGCATTATCGAAAACTATGTGCAGTTAAAAGAGATGCTGACAAACCGGGGCAGGGTTTTCAAGTCTGAAACCGACACGGAGGTTGCAGCCCAGCTAATTGACTATTATTACGAGGGTAGTATTTTAGAGGCCGTTGCAAAGGCATCGAGAGAGCTGGAGGGCAGCTTTGCCCTTGGCATAATCTGTGCCGATGAGCCGGACACTATTGTGGGCATAAAAAGCCATGCCCCTTTGATCGTTGCTTATGGAGAGGAGGAGAACTTTTTTGCATCCGACGTTATGGCTATTGCAAAGTACACAAGAACTGTCTCCTACCTTGACGATGACGAAATTGCCGTAGTCACCAATAAAGACATTAAATTTTATACACCTTTTCTTGACGAGGTGAAGAAGGAAAAATGCACTGTAGACTGGGATTTGTCTGCTGCCGACAAGGGTGGCTACGAGCATTATATGTTCAAGGAAATCATGGAGCAGCCCGAGGCTGTTAAACGCACCATTGCCCCATACTTGATAGACAGCAGAGTTGATTTATCCACCGTTTTGGACAAGGAATATATAAATTCACTTTCCCGTGTGTTTGTTGTTGCTTGCGGCTCCTCATATCATGTTGGGGTTATTGCAAAGTACAACATAGAAAAACTGGCAAGATTGCCTGTTGAGGTTGTGCTTGCCTCTGAGTTCCGCTACTGTGACCCCATAGTGGATAAGTCGACGCTGGTAATCAGCATCAGCCAGTCCGGAGAAACGGCGGATACCCTTGAGGCTCAGAACGAGGCAAAGCGGCTTGGGGCTTTAACCCTTGCAATCGTAAATGTTGAAGGCAGCTCCATTGCGAAAAGCGCCCATAAGGTAATATACACCAAGGCAGGCCCCGAAATTGCCGTTGCCACTACCAAGGCCTACAGTACTCAGCTTGCCATAACTGTGCTCATTGCCCTTTATTTCTCCGAGTGCCGGGGAAGTATTAAGCCTGAGGAATACAGCAACATTGTTAAGCAGCTTGAGTCCATGCCCGTCACTTTGGGTAAAATCCTTACGGACAAAGAAAATATCCAGCGCCTTGCCTACAAGCATTTTAGTAATGAGGATCTGTTTTTTATCGGCCGCAATGTGGATTATGCGCTATCCCTTGAAGGCTCCTTAAAGCTAAAGGAAATATCCTATATCCACTCCGAGGCATATCCCGCGGGAGAGCTTAAGCATGGAACCATCTCACTTGTGGTGGACGACATGCTGGTAATCGCTGTTGCCACCTACGGGAAGCTAGTTGACAAAACCCTCTCAAACGCTCTTGAGGTCAAGGCTCGCGGCGCTCACGTTATGGGCATCACCACGGAGAGCCTTAAGGAAAAGGTGGCTAAGGCAACCGATGAGATAATCACCATCCCCGACGCTCACGACGTTCTTCTGCCCAGTCTGGCCATTTTGCCGCTTCAGCTTTTCGCCTACTATGTTGCCCTCTATCGAGGATGCGACATTGACAAGCCCAGAAATCTTGCAAAATCCGTTACTGTTGAATAGGGCAAAAAAACGCCTGAGCTTAAAGCTCAGGCGTTTTTTGTTTATCTGAGGATTCCCCCAGTGTTCAGCAGCGTGGTGCTGTATAAAAACAGAAGGTCTGCCCCCTCAAAATCAACGTAGTCAGAAACCCGGTCGCCCATAATGTAGCGCAGATCCACCAGGGTAATGCTGCG
The DNA here is from genome assembly GCA_964576195.1 of uncultured Oscillospiraceae bacterium. Lineage (GTDB taxonomy): Bacteria > Bacillota > Clostridia > Oscillospirales > Oscillospiraceae > UBA2658. Next base: position 33,466 of record CAZNUD010000018.1, read on the forward strand.
ATAAGAGCCTATGAGCAGGGGGGAGAGGGAACTGCCGAAGGAGTCACGGAAGATAACAAGTTCCTTATCTGTGTCAGTCTTGGGATTATCTATGGTAATCACCGCTTGGGCACCGGAAAGATATATATCATAAGGTTCCATTCCGGTAAATTTATCTGAGGAGTAGATTGGCATAGTGCCATCAAGCTCGGCGCCGGTGACCAGAGAGTTTTTTATCTCATTGCTTTCCATAATATAAAGCTTGTCGGGCTTTACAGGCAGAGCAGACTGCGCCGCTAACACGCCCCTGAAATCACCCACATAAACCGGCGTAAAAGCATCTGCGCTGGGATATGCCGCCCCCATTGCCTTGCAAAGGGTCTCTGCTACAGGTAAGATTGCCTCCTGTCGCCAGTGGCTGTCTGTTCGGTAATAGTCCGAAAGGGAAAGAACATCAAATATATCAATATAAATTCCCTTAACGCTCTCCTGCATTATGTCCAGCATTGAGCCGTAATCCATGGAGGGATAGCCATTTTGCCGAGCAACAAAGTAGGCCCTGTCCGGTATAATGGAGTAGTAAACCTTCCCAGCCTCCGGGTGAGCGTCTATTTGTGCGTTTATTTTGCTTACGGCCAGATGTACCTGCTTGGGCTTTAAAGGGTATTCAAGCTTATAAATCCCGCTGTCCAATTGGAAAAAGCCGTTTATATCCCGACGGAAAAAGACGTATTTCTCGCTTAACGCCTTCAATTTGCGGAAACCCTCACGCATTGGAAACTGATCGTCCATGTATTCCTCTACCGAGATGGCAAAATCCCCGGAAAAAAGCGCCTGTACGGAGAAAGACGGGGCCTTAGATAGTCTTCGCCGCTCTGCGTGGGAAAGGTCATTGTCCGGCATTAGAAAATGTGCGGTGGTAAAGCACAACAAAATTGCTGCAAAAAGAGCAATAAGGGCCTTTTGTCCGCGTCTACCCAAGGGCTTACCTCCTTTATAGCTAAGCTGACCAGTATAATACGCGTTGGTATTATACTGGTCAGGTTTGGCTGCCCCATTACAGCCTGCGGCGGGGGCATATTCTCATTATGCCCAAAGAGCATCAAAATTGGCTGCAATAGCGTCTGCCGTGTCACTAAAGGACATCACCAGCAATACGGTGTTACCGTGGGCCTTGACAATAGTTTTTTCAGCCTCAACGCAAATCCATTTGCGGGGGTTGGCATTTTCCTTGATCTCGGCGGCGACTGCCTGAGCATCGGTGCCCTCCGGTACTCTCAGAAGTACGGCAGAGTGGGCAACAATGTTAATCTGACCTTCACTAGCCAGAACTTCCGCACCCTCTATGGGAGGAATAAATAAGAAGTTTTCAAAGTTCTCGTCGGATATTGCGATGTCTATGATTTCCGGCAAATCTTCAACATCAGTCATTATGTCAGCGAATACCTCGCTCAGCTCCATAGTGTCGCCGGGCTTTTCCGCTGCGGGAGTTTCAGCACTCTTGCCGCAGGCGGCAAAAGAAAGCAGCATTACAATCAAAAGAACAAATCCGAGTATTTTTTTCATTTTGCGTTCTCCATAAAATCATACTATCGCCGAAGCGTATGCTATTTTGACGGGGAATAGGTATTAATGTTCCCGTGCTTGTTTTTTAATATCATCATTGTATATCTTTCAGCCAGTTTTTGCAATTTTCGCATTGAGATGGTATTATTATAAAAACAAAGCTGTATAGAGCAAGGGGGGATTTTTACGGCGAGGCTCACAGATGACGTTAGATACTTAAAGGGAATAGGAGAGAAGAGGGCTGATGCTCTTTCAAAGCTCGGTATCAGCAGCCTGAGACAGCTTGTCAGCTACTTTCCCCGTGCCTACGAAGATAGGTCGCAGTATGTTCCCATAGCCGCCTTACAGGACGGACAGACCGCCTGTGTGCGGGCTATGGTGGTCAGCGAGCCGATACTTAGCCGTGTTCGCCGGGGCATGGAGCTTGTAAAGCTCAAGGCTGTTGACGAGGGCGGAACGCTATATATTACTTATTTTAATCAAAGTTACATAAGGAATCAATTAAATATCGGAGAAAGCTATATCTTTCACGGCAAGGTCACTGTTGAGGGGGGCCGCCACAGTATGACAAACCCCGTGTTTGAGCTGGAAGAGGGCGAAAGAGTTATTACCGGCAAAATCGTACCTGTTTACCGCCTAACCTCGGGGATTTCGCAAAAACTGCTTATAGGCGCCATCCGTCGGGGACTCGACGAGTGCATGGACCAGCTTCCCGATGCGCTGCCGGTGCGGGTTGCTGAGCAACAGCAGCTTTGCAAAGCGTCCTACGCATATGAGAACATTCATTTTCCCAAAGACTACGGCGCATTGGAACTTGCCCGAAGGCGGCTAATATTTCAAGAGCTTTTCGTACTTTCTTGCGCATTGACCCGAATGAAAAACACCCGCTTAATAAGAAGCGGAATTATTATCTCAACTCCTAGACTTGAGTATTTTTATTCAGTCCTGCCGTTTATTGCCACAGGTGCCCAACAGCGGACAATAGCCGAGGCTGCCCGGGATATGGCAAGCGGCACCGCCATGAACAGACTGGTTCAGGGCGATGTTGGCAGCGGAAAAACGCTTGTTGCCGCCGCCTGCATTTGGTGCGCCTATGAGGGAGGCCTTCAAAGTGCTTTTATGGCCCCCACGGAAATCCTCGTAAACCAGCATTATAACACTTTCGCTAAGCTTCTCGCTCCCTTTGACCTGAAGGTGGTCAAGCTTACCGGCTCAATGTCCGCCAAGGAAAAGCGCGAAGCCCTTGCGCTTATTAAAAGCGGCGAGGCTGTCCTTACTGTTGGTACCCATGCACTTATTAGCGAAACGGTGGAGTTTGATAAACTTGCCCTCGTAATAACCGATGAGCAGCACCGTTTCGGCGTAAATCAACGGGCAGCGCTTATCGCAAAGGGACATGATCCGCATACCCTTGTCATGTCTGCAACCCCCATTCCCCGCACACTGGCCCTCATGATTTACGGCGATTTGGATGTATCGATAATTGACGAGCTTCCCCCCGGCAGGCAAAAGGTAGAAACCTTCGTAGTTGGCGAGGAGATGCGCCAGCGAATATACTCCTTTATGAGAAAGCAGGTGGCATTGGGACGTCAGGTTTTCGTTGTCTGCCAAGCCATTGACGAAAACGAGGAAAACCCGGTACAGATTAAAACAGCCAAGGAATACGCGAAGGAACTTTCCGAAAAAGTATTTCCCGATCTGCGGGTCTCATGCGTACACGGTAAAATCAAATCCTCAGAAAAAGAAAAAATTATGCAGTCCTTTTTTGACGGGGACATTGACATTTTGGTTGCCACCACGGTGATTGAGGTGGGCGTGGACGTTCCAAATGCCT
>CAZNUD010000019.1:0-33504 GCA_964576195.1 uncultured Oscillospiraceae bacterium
CGCTGCAGGAAGCGTTACATATCCGGCGCGGTTTATGTTGGTTAGTGCCATGAACCCCTGCAAATGCGGGTGGTTCGGGCATTCCTCGAACCGATGCCGCTGCTCGGAGAGCAGCATAAGAAAATATCATGGGAAGCTTTCCGGGCCGCTGCTGGACAGAATTGACATTATTATTGAGGTTCCGGCCCTGGAATACGATGAGCTAAGGATAAAAAAACCCGCCGAGAGCAGTAAAGAAATTAAAGGGCGAGTGGACGCGGCAAGGGAAATCCAGCAGGGGCGTTTTGAAAACGTGGAAATGGACTGCAACGCCCACATGGCCCAGGCACAGCTTCGACAGTTTTGCGGGCTTTCTCCGGACTGCGAGGCGCTTATGAAGGCGGCCTTTGACAAAATGGGGCTTACTGCGCGAAGCTACGATCGCATTTTGCGGGTGGCGAGAACAATTGCGGATTTGGACGGAGCGGAAAACATCGGGGCTTCTCATCTGGCGGAGGCTATCCAATACCGCACCTACGACTTCCGTGAACCGTCAGAATGAATAACCGCTTAGCAATTTTTCGCGGTAAAGTGTTACAGTAAAGGCATTGCTTTGATGGCATGTCTGTGGTAAAATAAATTTTATACCGTTCCTAAATGTATGGGGAGGGCAGAGGAGACACCATGAGTAAAGACAATCCGATTATTGAGCTTCGGAGCGTGGGAAAGACCTTTCAGGGTTCCGACGGCGACGTGGTTGCTCTGAAGGATATAAGCATCAGCATAAACCAGGGGGATATTTTCGGTATTATTGGCATGAGCGGTGCGGGAAAGTCCACATTGGTGCGCTGCGTCAACCTGCTTGAGCGCCCCACCGAGGGCAGCGTATGGTTTGGCGGCGCGGAGCTTACAGACATAAACCCCAAGGCCCTACGTCAAGCGAGGCGTAGTATCAGCATGATTTTTCAGCAGTTTAATCTGCTTATGCAGAGCACCTGCCTTAAAAATATCTGCTTTCCTATGGAAATTGCGGGCAAAAAGCCCGCTGACGCTAAACGGCGGGCTTTAGAACTTTTGGATATTGTGGGCTTGCCGGACAAGGCAAACGCCTATCCTGCACAGCTCTCCGGCGGACAGAAGCAGAGGGTTGCAATTGCAAGGGCTTTGGCCTCCGATCCAAAGGTGCTTATGTGCGACGAGGCGACCAGCGCCCTTGACCCCACCACCACCCGGTCTATTTTGGCCCTTATTAAGGACATTAACAGGCGTCTGGGCATAACGGTGATCATTATCACCCACGAAATGTCCGTTATCGAGGAAATCTGCTCCCGAGTTGCCATTTTGGACAACGGTTGTGTTGCGGAAATCGGCACAGTGGAGGAAATTTTTTCCAACCCCCAGACGGATGCGGCAAGAAAGCTTGTATTTTCCGACGGTGTGCCGGTATCCCATCATAAAAGCGAACGCGCCGTGCGCATTGTATTTAACGGCGGAACGGCCTATGAGCCGCTTATTGCATCATTGGCAATTGATTGCGGCGTGAAGGTCAACATTCTCGGTGCGGATACCCGAAACGTTGGCGGCAAGGCCTTCGGCTCTATGATAATCGGGCTTCCCAACGATCCCGTCGAGGCGGAAAAGGCCCTTAGCTATATCCGCAGACAAAAGGATATAACGGCGGAGGAGGTGTCCGATTACAATGAATGAGTTTTTTCAGTCACCGGCATTAGTTGAGGCCGTGAACATACTTAAATCCGAAACCCTGCTTGGCATTTGGGAGACATTGTACTCCACGGTGCTGGCAACGCTTTTCTCTTACATTATGGGTTTGCCGCTGGGTGTGGCTTTGGTAACAGGTGAGCCGGAGGGAATTCATCCACTACCGAAATTCTTTATGGCTTTTCTGAATTTTATTGTTAATATTCTTAGAAGCGTGCCCTTTTTAATTCTGATGATAATCGTTCTGCCGCTTTCCAGAGCGATTTTAGGAACCTCTATTGGTACGGTGGCCCTTATTATTCCTCTTACCATTGCGGCTTTTCCCTTTATTGCGCGTTTGGTTGAAAGCAGCCTTAGGGAAACGGATAAGGGGGTTATTGAAGCGGCACAGTCCATGGGCGCAACACCCCTTCAGATTGTTTACAAGGTGATGCTTCCCGAATCAAAGCCCTCGCTTATTTCAGGAGCGACCATCGCCTTGACCACTATTATGGGCTACGGCGCCATGGCGGGCATTATCGGCGGCGGTGGCTTGGGCAAAATAGCAATTATCTACGGCTACTATAGGTTTAAAGCTATCGTTATGTGGGTTGCGGTTATTCTGCTTGTCTTTATGGTTCAGATCTTCCAGTCAGCGGGAACAAAGCTGGCTGTTAAGAGCGACAAACGCATTAACTAATTAAGGAGGAGAAAATGAAAATGAACATTAAAAAAATTGCGGCAATCATCCTTACTCTTGCACTGGTTCTGTCCCTTGCGGCATGCGGGTCAAAGGCCCCGGCCGAAAGCTCACCGGAGCAATCCCCCCAAGCTGGGGATTTGGAACAGCCCCTTGAGGGCACCACGGTCAAAGTGGCCGCTAACCCAGTTCCCCACGCTGAAATACTTGCCATAGCCAAGGAAATCCTTGCCGAGCAGGGAATCACCCTTGAAATAGTCGAATTTACAGACTACGTTCAGCCCTGTGTTGTAACCGAGAACGGCGAGGTGGATGCAAACTACTTTGCTCACCTGCCTTATATTGACGGTTTCAATGATGAGAACGACACTCATCTTGTTTCCGTTGCGGCTATACACTACGAACCATATGGACTTTATCCCGGAAAGACCGCAACCATTGATGCCCTTTCTGACGGCGCAAAGATTGCTGTTCCAAACGACGCTTCCAACGAGGCTCGCGCTCTGCAGCTGCTTGAAGCCGCAGGCCTTATTAAGCTCAAGGAAGGCGTTGGACTAAACGCAACCAAGCTTGACATTGTTGAAAATCCGAAGAACTTTGACATTGTTGAGATGGAAGCGGCCCAATTGCCCAGAACTCTTAAGGACGTTGACATGGCTGTTATTAACGGCAACTATGCAATGGAGGCCGGACTTTCTGTAGGTAAGGACGCCGTTGCAACCGAGGATGTTGACTCCGAGGCAGCTCAAACATTTGCAAACATTATTGTCGTTAAGGAAGGCAATGAGGAAGGCCCCGCCATCAAGGCTCTCATTGAAGCTCTCCAGAGTGACGCTGTTCGTGAATTCATTAATGCCACTTACGACGGCGCTGTTGTTGCAATGTTCTGATTGAATATCAACTGAAGATAAGGTATAATATCAATATTGATATTATACCTTATCTTATTTTTAGGGCTTTATGTAAAGGACGCATTTGATGAACGACATTATTCTTTTAAAGCAGGGCGAAATTGTACTGAAGGGTCAGAACAAGCGATTTTTTGAGGCCAAACTAATAGCAAATGCTAAAAGGCGCTTAAAGAAATTCGGAGATTTCCATGTTTACGCCACCCAGTCCACGGTCTATGTTGAGCCGAAGGATGAAGATTGCCGCATGGACGGGGCCTTAGATGCCATGACCAAGCTTTTCGGCGTTGTTAGCGTTACGCGGGCTATGGCCTGCGAAAAGGACAGGGACGCAATTTTTGAAACCGCCAAAACATATCTTGCCGAGGCCATGAGTGAGGCCAAGAGCTTTAAGGTGGAGACAAAACGCTCGGACAAGGCCTTCCCAATGACCAGTATCCAGCTTTCCCAATATGTGGGTGGGCTTTTAAACGAGGAGTTTCCGGAGGTTAAGGTGGATGTACACGAACCGGAGCTTATTGTCCACATCGAGGTTCGGGAGACTGCGGCTTATGTTCACGAAAAGCCTTTAAAGGGCGCCGGGGGCATGCCGGTGGGTTCAAACGGACGGGCGGTTACGCTGCTGTCCGGGGGAATAGACAGCCCTGTTTCCAGCTATATGATAGCCCGCCGTGGTATCCACCTTATCCCGGTGCATTTTTTCTCCTTCCCCTACACCAGCGAGCAGGCTAAGCAGAAGGTGCTTGACCTGGCGGAGATACTGACCGTTTACTGCGGACGGCTGACCGTTGAGATAGTTCCCTTTACGAACATTCAGGAGGAGATCAGAGACAAGTGTCCGGAGGAATACTTCACCCTTATCATGCGGCGTTTTATGATGCGTATTTCCGAGCGCATTGCAGACATGAACGGCTGCAAGGCCCTTGTTACCGGGGAAAACCTTGGTCAGGTGGCAAGCCAGACCATGGAGGCGCTTAGGGTTACAGAGGAGCCTCTTTCTCTACCGGTGTTGCGCCCGCTCATAGGCATGGACAAGCGGGACATAATAGAAATTGCTGGTCGCATAGGAACCTTTGAAACCTCCATTTTGCCATACGAAGATTGCTGCACGGTGTTTACACCTCGTCACCCCCGCACAAAGCCTAAGCTTGAGGAGGTCCTTGAGGTGGAAAGCGATTTGGACGTTGAGGGGCTTATTAAAGAGGCTATGGACGGTATAGAGCGGGTAAGCTTTGAAGGCTAGCAAATCACTGTGTGTTTTAATTGAAACTTCCCCACGGTCTACGACTGCGGGATAATTGCGGAAGGACAGTGAGATAATGAAAAAAACGCTTAGCGCGGAAATACTCTCCGTGGGAACGGAGCTTCTGCTGGGAAACACAGCTAACACCGATGCAAGGGACATCTCCGTTTATCTCTCAGAGCTGGGGATCAACGTATTTTACCACACGGTGGTGGGGGATAATCCCGAGAGACTGACAAAGGCCGTGAATATCGCCAAATCAAGGGCGGATATTATTATTACAACCGGTGGACTTGGCCCTACCTGTGATGATCTTACAAAACAGGTGATTGCCTCTGCTTTCGGCCTTCAAATGGTTTTCCATGAGGATCTGGCGCAGGAAATGAAGCGCTATTTTAAAGAAGTGCTGGGCGCAGAGAGTATGACGGAGAATAATCTTCAGCAGGCATGTCTGCCCGAGGGCTGCACGGTGTTTCACAATGAGTGCGGCACGGCTCCCGGCTGCGCCTTTGAGGCGGAGAATGTGCGCATAATCATGCTGCCGGGGCCACCCAGAGAGTGTAATGTCATGTTTAAATCCTGCGTTATTCCCTATCTAAAAACGCTTTCTGACGAGGTTATTTTATCCCATAGTCTGCACATTGTGGGCCGAGGGGAAAGTAGTGTTGAGTACCAGCTTCGGGATATGATGAACGAGCTTTCAAATCCTACCCTTGCTCCTTACGCCAAGGATGGGGAGGTTATGCTGCGCATTACAGCCAAGGCGCCCACCGCCGCTGAGGCAGAGGCGCTGACAAGGCCCGTGCTCGAACGGGTGAAAAAAGAGCTGGGTGATGTAATTTACGGCATGGATGTAAGCAGTCTTGAGCAGGTGGTTTTAGAAAAGCTTAGAGAAAAGGGGCTGCACATCTGCGCAGCGGAGAGTTGCACCGGAGGGCTTATCGCAAAGCGGCTTACAGACCAAAGAGGCGCATCTCAGGCGTTCTCGGGCGGGGCTGTTACCTATTCCGCCGAGAGCAAGGTTCGAGTTTTGGGAGTTGATCCTGCCGCAATTGAAGCACATGGAGCGGTTAGCCCTGAGGTTGCTATAGAGATGGCAGAAAATGCCAGAGAGATCTTCGGTGCGGACATAGCGCTGGCAACAACCGGTCTTGCAGGTCCCGACGGGGACGGCGTTAATCCCGTTGGTACGGTTTTTGTTGCGCTGGCGGCGGAGACGGAAACCTATGTTACACATATTTGCGCAGGAATGGGACGTTTCAGGGTGCGCATGTTTGCGGCAAACTGCGCGTTGGATATGGCCCGCAGATATTTAGACGAACTGCCGGTTATTGTAGATTACTTTAAAAAATAGCCGGACGGACCTGCCTCCTGTATTGCTTTTTTTCAAAATAACTGTATAATTGAGAGCGTTTGATATAATCGGTAAAACTCTGTGGAAAGAGAAATTTTTTTAGAATTTTAGGAGGATACTAAAAATGCTTACCTATGAGATGGACATAGCCGGCTTAAAACGCGAGCTGCCACTTTGTCGCGTTTCCGACGATGTTTACATCGGCGCATTTGTTATTTTCGGCGATGTGGAGCTTACTGTCCACAGTGCCACCGAGCTGCTCAAGAGGGCTCCCGAGTATGATTTCATACTGGCGCCTGAGGCAAAGAGCATTCCGCTACTGTATGAGATGGCTCGTCAGAGCGGGGAAAACAAATATTTTCTTGCCCGCAAGGCTTCAAAGCTTTACATGACAGGCGTATTCGAGGTGGAGGTGAAATCTATTACCACCGACAATGTACAAAAGCTTGTACTGGACAAGTCCGATGCCGAGCAGATAAAGGGCAAGCGTATCCTTATTGTAGATGATGTTATTTCAACCGGTGAGTCCCTGCGCGCGATCGAGGAGCTGGTTATAAAGGCAGGGGGAATTATCGCAGGGAAGATGTTCATCCTGGCCGAGGGCGATGCGGCAAAGCGGGAGGATATTACATATTTGGCGAGGTTACCGCTGTTTAAGGGGGACGGAACCCCGAAGGACTAACCGCACTAAAGGGCAGCAATTAGATTTGAGTATTGTTCCGAGGGCTATCTTTTAATAGAGTAAGCTATGGGCCTTTACGAAGGCCAAAAGGGGCGCTATCTTTCATTTAATAAGATAGCGCCCCTTTTAAGTTTAGGGCAAGTCCTCCGCTTGTGCCGGCCTGCCATTTTTCCGTTAAGGATAAGTTATAGCATTATTGTTTTGGCAGCGCCTGAACGTTCCCTTTCTGGGGAGAACTCTGTTCATTAGCATCGGTTCTCTCGCTGGCTTTTTCCTCGTCCAGTGTGACAGAGATTTCAAGATATTCTCCTGCCCGGTAGACAGTAAGCTTTACAGTGTCACCGGCTTTGTAGCTCTTTTTTTTGTAGGTAAGATCCGAGCTGCTTGTTATAGTATCTTCGTTTATGGCAGTAATAATATCTCCAACCTTAATACCCGCAGCCTCACTGCAACTGTCGGGATTGACTGAAAAAACATAGGCGCCCACGACCATGTTGTAATACTGCGCCACGGAGCTGTCAACGGTGGTGGCGGTAATGCCGAAACTGGGCTTTCCGCTTACATAGCCCTTGTCGATAAGGTCACTTATTATATTCATGGCATCGTTAATGGGTATGGCAAAACCAAGACCTTCAACGCCGCTGGAGGCGTATTTTGCGGTGACGATGCCGATAACTTCGCCTTTGTTGTTATAAACAGGGCCGCCGGAGTTGCCGTTATTAACTGCTGCATCTATCTGAAACATGTTGTTGGTAACGCGGGTTACTGTATTGCCATTGGTTTTTGCGGTGGTTATCTCCCGGTCAAGGGCGCTTACAGAGCCGGTGGTCATGGTATAGGTCAGCTCACCCAATGGATTTCCAATGGCGTAGACCGTTTCACCTACCTGCATGTTGTTGCTGTTGCCAAGGGTTGCGGGGGAAAGGCCGGTGGCCTCTATCTTGAGCACTGCAACGTCGTTTTGCTCCTCTGCGCCCACAATGGTGGCGGGATAGCTGGTACCGTCGAAGGTAAGAACGGAAACATCATAGCCGCCCTTTAAGGATTCCTCAATAACGTGGTAGTTGGTAACAATGTACCCATCGGTTGTTACGATAAAACCGCTTCCGGAAACAGGTGTGGTGGTTTGCATGCCGAAAAAGTTTGTGTATGTTATCTCGGTTGTAACGCCTACTGCCTGGGCGCAGCCGAGACTGTAAACCTCAGAACCGATAAGCGTTTTTCCACTGGTAACGGGGTTCGCCGTGCCGGTTGGAGCTTTAGAGGGGCTGACGTTTAGCTCACTACTACCTGAAGGGGGAGCCTGAAGGTTTTCGGGAAGGCGGCTTGCAACTATGGCTCCGCCGCCAAGACCCCCCAGCAGGGCGCACACGAGACAGGCGCATATCAAGGTAGCCCAACGGCCTGCGCTGCCGGTATTTGGGTTTACAGCCTTTTTTGCGGCTTTCTGTTCTTTTCTATATTGCCTTTTATTAAGCTTTTCCGGAGGGGTATAATAGGACCTGGGGGCGGAATTCATCTCTCCGCTGCTGGCAAAGCTTGCATCCATATATGAGCGGTGAGGTATTTCATCTTTTACATAGCGATATTCAGTACCCTTCTCGGGAGAATCTTCACCTTTGCCGGTTTCCTTTGAAACCTTATCCTGTTCGTACATGATTTTACCTCCAATTATGCAAATACTTAAGCTTTTTGAACTTATTCTTTACATAGTCCATAATAGTATTCATTTGTTAAGAGTGCATGAACAAAAGCAAAAATAATTTTTAACAAAGCGTGTAAAAAATATGACTTTATACCAGGTTTACAAAATGGCGTGTAAACTATATAATACTGGCATTAGATAGGTCAGGGGGGGCGGACAGCTTGGAGCAGCGCTTCGGTGAAATATTATCCCAGCTTAGGCGGTCAAAAACCCTAAGCCAACGAGCTCTTGCGAAAGAGCTGCAGATAAGTCAGGCTCTCCTCTGCCAGTATGAAAACGGCACACGAGAGCCGGGATTGCCATTTCTTTGCCGCGTTTGTGATTATTTTAAAATCTCGGCGGACTTTCTTCTGGGACGATGCAACAGCAAAAGCGAGTCCCTGTCCCTTCCCGCACTTCGCCGCTTCTTTGCAGTTCTGGAAGCGGCGGACAACCCAGACCTAAGCCGCCTTGCCAAAGCCTATGTCTGCGCTGCATCAGAGCGGGTTTGTGCCAACATCTGCGCAAACGGAGGCGTTCCCGCTGCAGAGCAGGCTGCCAAAATGTCCGAGACGGAACTGGCACTTATAAGGCTTCTTAGAAACGAGTATCCCCATAAAAATCCTGAAAGCATGGAGTAAACTATGATAAACCAGAAAAACATTCGCAACTTCTCTATAATTGCCCACATAGACCATGGAAAGAGCACCCTTGCCGACCGCCTCCTTGAGCTGTGCAACGCTGTGAACAGCCGGGAAATGTCATCCCAGGTGCTGGACAATATGGACTTGGAGCGAGAGCGTGGCATAACCATCAAAGCCCGGGCTGTCGGTCTAAACTACAAGGCACAAGACGGGGAAACCTACACACTGAACCTTATTGACACACCGGGCCATGTGGACTTTAACTACGAGGTCTCACGATCGCTTGCTGCCTGCGAGGGAGCGCTGCTGGTGGTGGATGCCTCTCAGGGTGTGGAGGCGCAGACACTGGCAAACACCTACCTTGCCATGGGTCACGACCTTGAAATCCTGCCGGTAATAAACAAGATTGACCTACCCTCCGCAGACTGTGTTCGCACTAAGGAAGAGATTGAGGACATCATTGGCATTCCTGCCGGGGACGCGCCGGAGATCTCCGCCAAAATGGGCATAAACATTGAAGCTGTGCTTGGGGAGATCGTGAGAGGTGTTCCCGCTCCCAAGGGGGACCCAGATGCTCCCTTAAAGGCGCTAATATTCGACAGTCAGTACGACACATTCAGGGGCGTTATAGTATTGTTTCGCGTTATGGACGGCTGCATCAAAAAGGACATGGAAATCAAGCTTATGGCCTCCGGAGCTGTATACAAGGTGGTGGAGGTGGGTCACCTGCGCCCCTTAGGTCTTGAGCAGTGCTCAGAGATTTCAGCCGGCGACGTGGGCTACTTTACCGCCAGCATCAAAAATGTTGCCGACACTCAGGTGGGTGACACTATTACAGGCTTGGAAAATCCCGCCTTGGAGCCGCTGCCCGGTTACTCCCCCGCAAGACCTATGGTTTATTGCGGCGTTTACACTGAGGACGGCTCAAAATACCCCGACCTTCGCGATGCCCTGGACAAGCTGAAGCTTAACGACGCATCTTTGTCATTCGAACCGGAAAGCTCCGTGGCTCTGGGCTTCGGCTTTCGCTGCGGCTTTTTGGGTATGCTGCATCTAGAGGTTATTCAGGAGCGCTTAGAGAGGGAATTTGACCTTGACCTTGTAACAACGCTGCCCTCAGTTATCTATAATGTTACAAAAATGGACGGTAGTGTGGTGCGCGTGGACAACCCCCACAATTATCCCGACACGGGCTCAATCCTTGAGGCGGCGGAGCCTTACGTTAATGTAATCATAATCACTCCCCAGGAGTTTGTAGGCAACATCATGCCACTGTGTCAGGACAGGCGCGGGGAGTATAAGGACATGCAGTACCTTGACGCAAGGCTTGTGGAAATGCATTACGAAATGCCCCTAAATGAAATCATTTATGATTTTTTTGACACCTTGAAGGCCCGTACCAAGGGCTATGCCTCTCTAGATTACGAGTTTTCAAGGTATATGCCCTCGGAGCTTGTTAAGGTCGACCTGCTGCTAAACGGCGAGAACGTGGACGCTCTTAGCTTCATCGCCCACAAGGACAAAGCCTATCCCCGGGCACGGAAGCTTTGCGAAAAGCTCAAGGACAACATACCTAGACAACTTTTTGAAATTCCCATACAGGCCACTATCGGCGGGCGCATAATCGCCAGGGAAACCGTGAAGGCCATGAGAAAGGACGTTCTCGCCAAGTGCTACGGCGGCGACATAACAAGAAAGAAAAAGCTCCTTGAAAAGCAGAAGGAGGGCAAAAAGAAAATGCGCCAGTTGGGAACGGTATCCATCCCCACGGAGGCATTTCTTGCGGTCCTTAAGCTCGACGAGTAGATGGAGGTTCGCATATGACACGCGAGGACTATATGCGGCAGGCTTTATCCCTTGCTTGGGCCGCCGCGGAAAAGGGGGAAATTCCTGTGGGCTGCGTTATAGCAGACGAGCACGGCGAAATAATAGCCCGAGCGGGAAACACACGGGAACAGAGCCGCTCAGTGCTTGGACATGCAGAGCTTTCCGCTATAGATTCTGCCTGCCGCGCCCTAGGCGACTGGCGGCTTAAAGGCTGCACGATTTATGTGACGCTGGAGCCTTGCCCTATGTGCACGGGGGCCATAATAAACTCCCGTATCCCTACGGTGGTTTTTGGGGCCAGAGAGGAAAACTTTGGTTCCTGCGGCAGCGTTATTGACCTGTTTTCTGAGGGCTACGGGCACAGACCCGCAGTTTATGGAGGGGTTTTGGAGGACGAATGTGCCGCCCTCTTAAAAACCTTCTTCGAGAATATACGCTAGGACGAGATTTTAACGGCGTTCTCCACAAGAGGAGAACGCCGTTTTTTAATCTGCTGTATGTAATGCGGCACCGCATAAACCGTACTTTTCAGCTAATGCGGTTTTTTCCGTGGGACTTAGAATAATATAGCATCTCGTCGGCCTCATGGTAGAGGTCTTGGGTTTGACCTGTGGAAACGCCTGCGCTAAGGGTCACCTTTAAGTCGGGCTCGCGCCATTTTAAATTTTCAACACTGGAGCGCACGCGCTCTGCCAGGGAGTAAGGCGGACATTTATGGACATTGGAAATAATAACGGCAAATTCCTCGCCGCCGATACGGTAGACCCGGCAGTATGCTGAGCATTGCCTGTACATCTCTTTGGCAACGCGGGTTAAAACCGCATCCCCAAGCTTGTGGCCGTAGCTGTCGTTGATTTGCTTAAAATCGTCAACATCAAACATGATAAAAGCGCTTTTCTTACGCCTGCGGGAAGCAATGCGACAGTCTTGTGTGAAGCTAACGCGGTTTAGAAGGCCGGTTAAAGGGTCGGTTTTTGAGCGAATAATTAGGCGAACAATAAGCCGGATAATAAAGAGCACAGGGATTAAGAGGGCGAGGCAGAGGACAGCGAAGTTAATATTATAAGAGCTTTTTTCCTGAAAAAAAGACAGGTATTGAAAGAGGGCATATTCTGAAACGAATTTCCGCTCCTTTTCGGCAATACGGCGGTAGCTTTCAAGCAGCTCTTCGGACAAGGCAAGGGGAAAGGGCTGCTCCTTTTGCTCATACACAAGCTTAAGATTGTCAAGATGCTTGGCAGTCACGGCATCAAGTTTGTGTTTATTGGAAAGCTCTATCAGGCTGGCGGTGTGTTGCTCGGCGGCTTGAAAGTTTAAGCTTTGGGCTTCTGTGAGGGCCTGGAGGCTTAGCAGGGGGATCGTTTGTTTTTGCACCGTTTCCACATCATCAGCAAAGTTTCCAAGGGGAAGCTTGGATATGCGGGAGGCACAGCCCTCGTAGGCGCCATAATTATATTGTATCTCCGCTAGAATTAGCTCTGTAAAACCCACATATTTTCTTTCACCGGCTATTTTGGCATAGTATAGACAACTTTTTACATGTTCATGGGCCTGAAAATCCCTTTCAGTGGCGGCGCAAATTTTTGCAAGACCCAACTCGGCGGTGGCATAGGTTTCCGCAGCGGTTTGGGGGCAGCTGATGGGGCGCATGAGAAGTCGGGAGTAGAGGGCTTCCCCACCGTCATAGGCATTTAGCATAAGGCAGCTATCCGCAAGGGAAATAATACCGGAGGATATTGAAGTCTCATTTTTTGCCTTGTAGGGAAAAAAGGGGGCATCGATGATGCTTGAAAGGTCATCCGCATATGAACCTAAAGGGCTGCGGCGGTCGCCAAGCTTTTCCGTGTCTTCAAAAAGCATTTGCTCACTCGAAAGATAGAAACGATTTGATAGAGAAGTGATTTCCTTAAGTTGGTTGCGGCACTGGGCGCGCATTATGTAATAAACGCCATAGCAGCCGCCCACAAAGGTGGCTATCACAAGAAAACAGGCGGTAATTGTTTTTACTTTTAGGATGTGTTTTTGCATCCGCGGGCCTCTTTCTTTGCTCTCTAAGCGCAATAAAACAGTACAAACTTAATGAATCATACCACGTATTTTTTGGCGAATACAAGGGAAAACAGGGAAAAAAGCGCTCACCAGCGAAAATGGCTAAAGGAGGAGAAACGTAGGTAAAAAACAAAGAAAAAACCCCCGGATAAGCGCTTGGCCTATCCGGGGAGAATATCAGGCAGCCGGTGGGACTGTTACCTCTGTTGAGGGAAGCGGGGGAGAGGTAACGGGCAGTGACGGAGTGGGAGGCGTGGGTGATAATGGAATGTCCGTGTTGCTTCCGGGGATTGACCCTGTGGGGGACGTTCCAGAGGACGGATTATCGGAAGGAATCTCGCTCTCCTCCGGGGAGGGCGTTGGTGATTCTTCCTCAATGTCACCAAAGATGTTGGTGGGGCTGATATACTGCGGAGCCTTAAAGGTTTTGTAGGGAAGCCCCTCATTAAGTGGATCCATTATCTTCTTCCAAGTCTGGGTGGCGGGGTTGCCGGAGACATACATACGGGCAGGGGTCTTGTAACCCGTCCAGACGGCGCAGACATAATAGGGAGTGTAGCCAACAAACCAACGGTCGCAATAGTCTGAGGAGGAGCCGGTTTTGCCGGCATTGGGCATGGAAGCCAGATAGGACTCCCAGCCTGTGCCGTAACGGGCAGCATCGGAGAGCATAGAGGTTATTGTCCATGCGGTATTAGCTTTAAATGCGACGATGGTGCTAGGGGTGTTAGCCAGAACCATTTTGCCATCGGAGTCCAGAATGTGGGTATAGGTTCTGGCATAGGTGAACACACCATCGTTGACAAATGAGGAATAAGCCTGGCACATTTCCCGGACGGTGCAGCCGTTTGTAAGCTGGCCCAGGGCAAGGGGCGCGTAGTTGCTGTCTTCTTCCACCAAGCTTGTAAAGCCCATATGTTCGGCAAGATATTGGTAGGACACCTTGGGGCTGAGCTTATCTAGGATCTGTGCGGATACAGTGTTAAGGGAGTTTATAAGGGCGGTGCGGATGGTGACAACGCCCATATGACCGCCGCCGGCGTTGCTGGGCAGCCAAGTGGTGCCGCTAAGCTTAATTTCGTCGGGCCCAGCGTCTTTGACCTTGGTGTCGGGAGAAATGAGTCCCTGGTCGATAGCAGGGCCATAAGTGGCTATGGGCTTTATTGAAGAGCCGGGGGGGCGCTTGGCGTCAATTGCATAGTTGAAGATAAGGTTGCCTGTTTTTTGACCGATTCCTCCACCGATGGCAAGGACTTCGCCAGTGTAGGGGTCCATGACCACGGCGCCTGACTGAAGAGTTTCGCCCTTGTAGGACTTGATTTGGGGGAAGTTTGCCGGGTCGTTATATATGTTATCCACTATGGATTGAGCATTCATGTCGATACAGGCATAGATTTGAAGGCCGCCGTTGTAGATGAGGTCAACGGCCCGCTCCTCATTAATACCCTTTTCCTCCATGAGGTCGCGCTTGACATCGGCAATGACGGTATCAACATAATAACTGTTGATGGTCATTACGTATTCCTCGTCCTCACCGCGCTTATAGACAAGTGTGTCAACACTAGCAACGGCCTCTGTGTATTCATAAAGGGTTATATAGCCTTGATCATACATTTCAGAAAGGATCAGCTTTGCTCTTTCCTTATTGTTATTACGACTGATATAGGGGTCGTACTTGGAGGGGTTGTTGGTGATGCCGATGATGCTGGCACACTCGGCAAGGGAGAGATCCCATACATCCTTGTCGAAGTATGTTCTTGCTGCGGTGCCGACACCGTTGCAGCTTTCGCCTAAGTAGATTACGTTGAGATACCACTCCATAATCTCTTCCTTGGTATACATCTGCTCAAACTCAAGAGCACGGAAAATTTCTAAAAGTTTGCGCTGGACGGTTATGTCGTCCTCCTGAGTAAGGTTTTTTATGAGCTGCTGGGTGAGAGTGGAACCGCCGAAGTCGTTTCTCATACTAAGAAACATATTGCTGAAGGCGCCGACAGTGCGATACCAGTCAACACCTTTGTGCTCGTAAAAGCGCTTATCCTCAATGGCCACGGCAGCGTGCTGCATGTTAATGGGGAGGTTTCCAAATTCTACCCAAACACGGTTTTCCTTACCATGGAGCTGCGCAAGCTCATGGGACTGTCCGTTTCCGTCTGTATAGAGGATGGTGCTGGCCAGGTTCACTTTCATGGTTTCCAGGGATATGTCAAGGTTCTGGGATAGGTTTGTCTTGACATAATAGGCGAAAATGCAGGTAAACAGCAGGCCCGTTGTTATTAAGATGAGCAAGATAGTCGCAAAGATTTTGAGGAAAACACCAAAAACGCCGGAAACTGTTCCGACTGTGGCTTCCGTAGCTACCTTTGCGGTTTTCTTGGTTTTGTTTTTGTCCATTGACGTTGACCTCCGTTGGGCATCTGTGAGTCGTCCATGCATGAGGCAGTGAGCGGACGACGGTTAAAGTACATTATAACACAGGATATTATAAAACAGTAGTGATATATCAAAAATTTTTATATTATAAACTTTCGGGTTATTTTTTTGATATAAGGGGATAATTTAAGCAGCTAATACTTGAAAGGAGCGATTATTTTGAAGCTAAAAATTGCGGCTCTGGGCATTCTATTTGCGGCGGCAGTGCTGTCGGCGGGAGTGGCGGCGGCATCATACATCAAAACAGAAAGCGATTCCTATGTAACCTGCTTTGCACAGCAAGACGAGAGCTGCTATGTGCTCAGAGACTATGAGGGATATGTTGCCGTTTTTGTGGAAAACGACCCTGATTGCCCCATGACAGTTACGGATATTGAGGTTTCTACCTTAAGAGAGCTTGACAAGCGGTTGCTGCAGACCGGAATGAAGGTTAAATCCCACGATAGACTTATGATGATGCTTGAAGACTTGAATTCCTAGGATTGCTTTTTTGCGTGCGATGGAGTAGAATATGCAGAAATAGAATATTCACACAAGACTTTACTATTGGAGGCGCGCATATGAGCGAGGAATATGGAAATGATTTTATTACCATTACCGACGAAGAAGGTAATGAATATGAGTTAGAGCATCTGCATACACTGGAGAATAAGGGAAGCTTTTATATGGCCTTCCTTCCTACGGATATGAACGAGGATGATGAGGACTACGGCATTATCATTTTGAAGGTCATTGAGGAGAACGGAGAGGAAATTCTTGGTTCCGTTGACGATCAGGAGGAGCTGGAGGAGGTTTACGAACTTTTTGCGGCTGTATTGTTCGACGACGAGGACGAGGGAAATGTTTCCGAGTAGTTTTTTAAATTTCCGCATTGCTTTTATTTCGCGAAAGCGATATAATCTCAAGTAGAGAAAAGTAGTATAAATCGCACCCACGGTGTGAGAACTGCTTTTCCATAATGCACAGCGGTTTTTTCAAAACCTGCTGTGTGCGTGAGGGGCTTTTTTAAACCCACATTTCCCATAAGGAATGCCATATTCTCCTGCGGATTGCAGGCCTCCCGGCACGGCTTTGACCGGGGCTGGAAGTTGGAAGCAGCGAGGCAGGAGAGAGGCGATCCACCTGCAGATAGTGCAGGTTCTAATCTGGCCCCCACGGCAATAGCGGGCTTGGCCGGCGGAAGAAATTCCGCCGGCTTTTCTTTTCCTGCTTATGGGTCAATTGAGGGGCTTTAGCCTAGGCTTACCTGCCTTGCAAAGTTGGCGATCGGGCATTTAGGCAGAATGTGAGATTAGGAGAAAGAGAATATAAAGTCGGGCGGTTTTTTAACCGCCCGACTTTTTTATACGCTGATATTTGCTGTGGCTAGTTTAGCACTTGTATTTAATAAACGACATTTATTTACATTTTATGACGACTTTCTACAAAACTTAGTGATATGTCGACCGATTATGACAGATTCCGCAGATTGAGAGTGTTAGGATACGGGACATTGGCGGACCTTAGCTTTAAAAAAGTGCAAAGGAATTTTTGAGTTTTTATTGTTTGTTTTGCATTAAAACGTGCAAATTTTGAGATATGGGGGGTATGGGTGAGGAGGGGTGCTTTTGACAAAGAGACTTAGCAAGGACAAGGCCGCAGATTACATACGAAAGCTGGCCTTTGGAAAGACAAATGACGCAGTAAAGCTGCTGTTTATGGAACCGGAGGAGCAGGCAAAGAGCATTGATGGGCTGGATTTGAGCATGGTTTCTGAGATAAAACGGGGGGCAAAGGGAGAGCTGGAGGTGAAATTCTTAAACAGGGTTGCACTACTGGAACTGCTGGCAGGATTTTTAGAAAGCGGGCCGGAGAAAAACAATGAAGCGGAAAGCTTCTTTACTGCCATGGATAAGGCGGCGGCAAGGTTGGGCAGCGATGAAGTTTGAGACATTTTCGGACAAGCAGGCTTTGGCTTTAACCTGGTGGAGCGACGCTTCGCCTTATGCCGACATGGACGCAATTATATGCGATGGGGCTGTTAGAAGCGGAAAGACTCTTTGCATGGGAATTTCCTTTTTATGCTGGGCTATGAGGCGCTTTGACAAGAGAAGCTTCGGCCTTTGCGGAAAAACGATAATCTCTCTGAGAAGAAATGTGGTTTGCTCAGTTTTGCCGGTTATGAGGGATCTGGGATTTTTGTGCGAGGAGAAGATTTCTAAAAATCTCTTTACCGTAAGCTTCGGGGGTAGAACCAACACATTTTATTTATTCGGCGGCCGAGACGAAAGCTCACAAGGACTTATTCAGGGAGCTACTTTTGCAGGAGTGCTTTTAGACGAGGTGGCATTAATGCCGAGGAGCTTTGTGGAGCAGGCCTGCGCCCGGTGCTCTGTTTCCGGCAGCAAGCTTTGGTTTAACTGCAATCCGGAGTCGCCGTCACACTGGTTTTACAACGAGTGGATAAAGAAGTCGGAGGAACGCAGGGCACTTTATGTGCACTTTGCCCTGGAGGATAACCCGGCGCTGTCCAGGAAGATCATTGCTCGGTATAGGCGGATGTACTCGGGTGTGTTTTATAGGCGGTTTGTTTTGGGCGAATGGGTTGCTTCCCAGGGGAGGGTATACGATTTTTTTAACGAGAGCTTTGTTAAAGAGGCACCGGAGGGGAACCTGGAGGAGTATGTCATATCCTGCGATTACGGCACAGTAAACCCCTCGTCCTTTGGACTTTGGGGCTTGCGGGACGGGGTTTGGTATAGGGTGAGGGAGTATTACTACAGCGCTCGCACTGAGGGGCAGCAGAAGACCGATGCGGAATACGTAGAGGAGCTAAAGGTACTGGCGGAAGGGCGAAGGCTTCGCACGGTGGTGGTTGACCCGTCGGCGGCAAGCTTTATTGAGGCTCTTAGGAGAGAGGGGCTGCCGGTTTTAAAGGCCCACAACGACGTTTTAAGCGGAATACGAATAACGGCGGATCTGCTGAAGGCGGGAAAAATCGTTATCTGTGCCGGCTGCGAGGATTGCATCAGAGAATTCTATCTTTACAGTTGGGACGAAAAACGCCAGGACAGAGATGCCCCGGTGAAGCTATTTGACCATGCTATGGACGACATGAGGTACTTTGCGGCAAGCGGCTCCAGCTTCAAAGCTTCATAAAAATGCTCAAAAAACAGGACGGCCTCCTAACGGAGTTTGATGAGGAACTATGGTATGCAGTAGTCGACAAGTTGATGGTGTGCTCCTCAACCGAGCTTACGTTTATTTTCAAAGACGGAACGGAGCTGCCGTGGACAGTTGGATAAGGACAGAAAAATGCCCGTGTGCTAGACTGGAAATTGTCCGGTATATGATTATATAAACCTATTGGTGAAAAAGGCTCATATTTCTAGAAAAGGACTTGATTGTTGATCATTAACGAATACCATATTGCTTGCACTGTACACTAAGGGGTAATTTCAGAATTTTAATATAATCTCCTTGTTTGCAACTTCAATTAGACCATCATCCTTCATTTTCTTGAGTTCCCGAAAAAGGGAGGGGCGCCGCACGCCGAAATAATCGGCAAGCTGCTTTTTACTCGTGCTGAGCACGATGGTGTTTGACTTCTGCTCGGCAGAGAGCGCCAGAAAATAGTCCATCAAGTTCTCCCGAAGGGATTTTTGCGTGTACATGGCAATTTTCCGGTTCATGCCCTGGGAGTTTAGCGAAAGGCTCTGCACAAACTGCATCACAAAGCCGTGCTCCTTTAGCAGCGCCCTAACGCCGGATTCTGAAACATGTAGGAGAACACAATCGGCTGTACAGTAAATATTCATAGGGTATCGGTTCTGCTCGCCGAATAACAGATTGGCCCCAATTATGCCGCCGGCTCCAAACGTAAAAACAATGGATTCAGAGCCGTTTGCAGCCAGCGAGTAGGCCACCAGCTCTCCGGAGCAAACCACGTCCATCCCATAACAGTCTGTATTTTGCTCGTGTACCGTCGCACCCTTGTGATAGGACTGCTTATAAATTTGCTTTTCTTTTATAAGGCGCTCCAACACCCCTTGGTCTGTGTCAGAAAAAAGAGGACTGTGTTTTAATTCCGATATCATTTCAACACCTCCTGTTTTAATTATACAGAAAGGAAACCTATGTGTCTATCTCTATCCGGATTCTAACGCTATACTGTTTATATAGCAGCGAAGGAGGAGTGTATATGGATATCTTTACATTGGCAATCTGGATTGGCACCCTGGTTTTCCTTAGTATCTCTCTTGCCAAGGATAAGGTGAAAACGAAACAAGCGCTTAAAATGGCATTGGGTATGGGGAAGGGGATGGCGGCCAGCATCTTTTCTATTATTTTCGCAATTGGACTGATTCTGACCCTGCTGCCGCCCACAGAAATTGCCAGCTACGTAGGTAAGCAATCTGTCTTTCTTGCAACGGTTGTCGCGGCACTGTTTGGTACAATCACGCTGGTTCCCGCCTTTATTGCCTTTCCTCTTGTAGGGACGCTGGTGGGCGCGGGTGTCAGTATAATTCCGGCTGTAGCGTTCTTAACAACTCTGACAATGGTAGGCGTTGTAACATTTCCACTTGAGAAAAAGGAATTTGGGGCAAAGTTTACTGCTATCCGCAACAGCCTTAGTTTTCTATTTGCGATTGTAATTGCGCTTGTAATGGGGGTGATGATGTGACAGTTTTAAAAAGGATAAAGGAAAATTTATTCCTGGTAATTGTTGCCGCAGTGTATATCGCAATGTTTATTATAAATCCGGCAATGGGAACAGAATCGGTAAAAAACAGTGGGTATTACATCAAGGAAATGCTCATGATTATGCCGGTCATCTTTATCTTAACGGCACTTTTAGATCTGTGGATTCCAAAGGAGAAAATCATGCGCTATCTGGGCAAAGATGCCGGGGCAAAGGGTGTTTTCCTCTCTTTTGTGCTTGGCAGCATTTCTGCAGGCCCGATTTATGCTGCATTTCCCATGTGTGTGATGCTCCATAAGAAGGGGGCTTCCATCCGCAATATTGTTATTATTCTAAGCTCCTGGGCAGTTATAAAGGTTCCCATGCTGCTCAACGAGACAAAGTTTTTAGGCCTCAAATTCATGGCTATTCGCTGGGTGCTCACCGTAATTGCCATCCTAATATTCTCGTGGATTTCAGCCAAGCTTATAAAGGACGAAGACCTGCCGGGGGAAGTTCTGACACAGCCTGGACTCCATATCAACCGGAATGCCTGTATGGGCTGCACTCTTTGCACAAAGAACTATCCCGCTCTGTTTGAAATGCAGGGGAAAAAGGCTGTTGTCAAGGCATATGAACTGGAGTCCCTGGATTTGGAACTGCTACAAAGCGTCATAAAGGCATGTCCGGTTCATGGGATTGAGTATTCAAAAAACTAATCGAGAAACGATATTAATACTCCGAATGCCCAAGAGCCATATCGAATTAGGACTGAAAGTAATGAAAATGGCCTTTTTAAATTTTGAAACCAACCTGTGAACGTTTCCTCTAGGGGGTTTCACTTTTCCTCGATTTCCCCCAAATTCCTCTGCTGGGCTTTCTATAACGCAAAAATCCGCCAGGTACGAAACCAAGCGGAAAATATGCAAAACGCTGTAACCATTGATAAATCAAGGAAAAACAGTAATCCCCACCCGTAAATGAGTGGGGATTTGTTGTATCAACAATGGTTGATGATGTGCCTCAAGTACCGTTTGTTGATACAATTACACGAAAAGTCAAAGGGGTTTCAAAAGTCTGAATCATTCAAAGGTGTTTGGTACCTTTGTGCAACTGTTCGAATATTTCTTTTAGATATCTACTTGACGGGGAAAGGGTTAGTCAGCTGGGGCTATTATATCATAAGAGGTTTTTCTGAAAGGATTATCAAACTATTTTAGTTTTAAACATCTTTTATAAATCTGCATTCAATCTCTTGCGCTGCTCCTGCTAAATAATCGTTACTGAATCGCTCAAAATCGCCCTTGTCGGCAAGGCTTGCCATAACCGGATCAATCGGTATTCTACCAAGAATATTCAACCCAAGCTCTTTAGCGGTTTCCTGTAGATTACTCTCCCCGAAAATTTTAATCTCCTTGCCGCAGTCGGGGCATTTCACATAGCTCATATTTTCAACAATACCTAAAACAGGAATATTCATCTGATTCGCCATGTTGTATGCCTTTTTTACGATCATGGATACCAGTTCCTGGGGGGAGGTGACAATAACAATCCCATCCAGAGGAATAGACTGGAACACGGTAAGCGGCACATCTCCCGTTCCCGGCGGCAAATCAATAAACAGGAAATCAAGGTCTTCCCATATTACATCCTTCCAAAACTGCTTGACAGTGTTGGCAAGCAGCGGACCCCGCCAGATAACCGGTGCGTCATCCTGCGGAAGCAGCAGGTTAATGGACATAATACGGATATCATTATGCGTTTTTTCGGGGAATAACCCCAATTTACTTCCCTGTACTTTTCGGGTGAGCCCGAACATTTTTGGAATAGACGGACCCGTAATGTCGGCATCGAGAATTCCCGTATTGTAGCCTTTCCTGTTGATCAGGACAGAGAGCATAGCCGTGACAAAAGATTTCCCGACGCCGCCCTTGCCGCTGACCACCCCAATTACTCTTTTTATTGTGTTCAGCTCATTGGTTTCTTCCAAAAAGCTCATTGGATTCTTGTCGCAACCTTCGCAGGACTCTTTGTTGCAATTACTATCTGAACAAGCCTTGTTTTTTTCAGACATGACATATTAACTCCTAACTATTGATAAATTTATTTGACGCTCAGTCGTAATTTACCATTATCGTCTCATCATCATGAAATAAATCAGCTGCGATTTCAGGCATATTCATTTTTGACCAGAAAGACAATTTTTTATGTTCCAAAAAATATTTCATTGGTATCGGATGGGTTCCTATGATTACCTTTACTCCATATTGAGTTTCAATAAATTCTTTGAAGTCTTTTATACGTGGGCACGGAGGATATCCTACTACCATTCCCGTTGCAAAATGAATTGTTTCAGCACCGTTTTTTATCATTTCTTCCGGTACATATTCAATATTTCCGCCTGGGCAACCGCCGCAGTTTGAATATCCGACCAGTTCAACTTCTTCTTCCGGAGTATATATCGAAAAAGCCCCTACCCGTTCTCTTAATGCTCTTAGACATTTTCCGCCCCCACAGTTTTGATAGCGAGAGCAAATAATGACTCCTATTTTTTTCATATTTTGACGTTCCTCAAATGAAATTAATCTTGGAAAAATCAATATTTCCCTCGGCATCCGTAATTTCTGCGTCGGCATGAACATATTCGATTTTTCCAATAAACATCTCATGAGAACCTGTGACAATGGAATTTACAACCGTACATTCAATGTTTACAGGGCAATTTGGAAGAAAAGGAGCATTTACTTTTTTGCCATCCTGAAGCTTAACGTTCATTATGGCCAGCTTGTCTTCGTCCCGCTTGCTGTGGCTTCCCAGATAGTCAAAGGTTTTCTTATAACTTCTGTCCACAAGATTTACAACGAAGCAGCCAGATTCCTTGATCAGCTTGTAGGAATATCTTGAAGGAACAATACCGACCATAACCATGGGAGGATCGTAGCTGCAATTGCCGCAATAACCTACCGCAAGCACATTGTTTTCACCATTAATTCCCCTACAGGAGACTAGAACTTTGGGAGCAGGCTGAAGGCAGGATTTCATTTTTGCCTCTTTCTTTCCTGTAACCGCATATGTTTTGCTCATAAAAACCTCCTAATTATTTGGCTTCCGCCTTTATAGTATTCCATACTGTGGAAAACACTCGTAAACGGCAGCTTTTCGAGTATATAATCAATGTCTTTTTCGGAGCTATCTTCATTCAGTGAAAATCTGAGCGAACTATGTGTCAGCTGACTGGGGAAGCCCGTCGCCAGAAAGATATGCGACGCTTCCTGCGAACCGGATGAGTATGCTGAGACTGAAGAGGTGCGTATATTGTTTTGGTTAAGTTACTCGATCACCTTGTCCGTGAACGATTCGCAAAACATTTCGTTACTTCTTTTGCTGTTTGATTTTTCGCTTGTTTTTAAGCCGGATTATATTACTTCAGACAGGGCCAGCATTGCAATTCCCGTCATGACTCCCGCAAAGATTAAGTATTGCTGCCGTGTCAGTTTCTCCTTTAAAAATATTCGTGACAACAGCACAGAAAAGACGCTGTACGAAGCAATAAGAGGAGCGACAATAATGGCGTTTTTTGCCATCGCAAAAACATAAAAAATTGCCGGTAGTCTCAAAAACAGCAGCCATACCCCTGTCCTTTTCTTTCAACAGGTGAAACTGTTTCTTTTTTGCTTTCAAAAAAACAAATGCAATTACCGCACAGATCAAAAAAGTAAATTCATAAGCCAAAAGGGCCTCATCTTCACTGATAAGCGACAATTCGTCAAGGTAAACGGCATCTGCGAAGGTGCCAAAACCATCGATAACTCAGTATAAAATGGGGAAGGTTATCGCGATGAATCCTCGCCGATATTTTTTGACGTTTTCAATTAGGATCAGTGATTCGCCCGAATCGTGCCTTTCAACAGTCACAAGCGCTACGATTCCAGACGTGATGATAACGATTGCACCGATTTCCAAAAAGCTCAGCGTATGAGCGAAAAAAATAAAAATCAATTTTGAACGGGTGAGGAAATCGACAATTCGATATATCGGAGGCCAAAATATCCTATCGCCATCGATAAAATGTACATAGATGAAACAGGAAAATAGCTTACCAAATAGACTGGGTTAAATGCAACACCTTTTATCAGCATATAGCCAAAGCCATGAATTCCCATGACCAAGCCAACCATTATTACCGTTTTGATATGGCTTTCTTTATTTTCCGGCACAGCGCCCTTTTTATAAAACAAATCCGAAAAAGCCATGAAAAAGTCGTTAACAGCGCAAAAATTAACCATATGAGTACCTTTATTTAGGCTTATGGGCTTATGCTCACAATGTTTATTATAGTATCTTTACGGTCATGTGTCAATAACTAATTGCAAGAAGAAATAGAAAAAACCAGACCCAAAGAAAACTTTAGATCTGGCTTTTCAAACCTTACTATATATCAACATTAATATGTCATTGATCGCACCTGCCATGTCTCCAACAGTTTCCGTGTCCAAATTTACCTCTGCAGGAATGGCCGCATGCGATGTTTTTCGATCCGCATTCAGGACATACATAAGTGCCACCCTGAATGGAATTTAGCTTTTCGAAGCTTTCCATCCATTCCTTACCGCAGTCGAGACATCTGACAGAACATATATTTTGCGTGAAATTCCCGCCCTCGATATGAATAGTTTTTCCGTTTACAAGGCTATCGGCGATTTTTCCCCTCGCAGATAATAAGATGCGCTGAAACGTTGGACGTGAGACTTCCATCTTGTCCGCGCATTCGCTTTGCTCAAGGCCTTCCAGATCTTTCAGGCGGATGGCTTCCAATTCTTCTAGTTTTAATATATTCTCCGAGATCTCCACAATCTCCTTATTCGACGGAATGAAATAGGCAATAGCCGGAATGTTTTCAATCTTTCTCCATTTTGTGGGTCTGGCCATTATATCAGCTCCATTCTTTTAGTTTAAGAGAATCATCGGCATAAGTCAATAAATATGGTGGTTTACTGAGTTTTTAAAGATGATTGACTGTTCAGAATATTCTTTCTGTAAAACTTTTTTCCCTCATAGGAGAATTCAGATAATTTTCCGTCTTCTATAAGTTTGGTAAGTACGGACTTATCAGCGCCATTCTTTTTCAGAAGTGTTTCCACAATATCCTCACGGATCGGGTGGACCGAGGCAATGCTTAAAATATCATCCGAGATATTCGCGGTAAAGAAAAAACCTTCCTCCGCTTCGTCGCCCGTTATGCATTCCACATCTGTTCCGGATACACCCCGAATAATGGCAACGGCTTTTCTCAGGCTTTCGGCGGATGCTCTTCTGATGTTTGATTCCGCAGGAGGGCGGGTGGGAACAAGAAGGTATGCTTTTCGAGGCTGCACCAACGCAACCTGTTCTGCGATCTTTTCAATACAGGCTTTCTGGTCGTTAATGCCTGCTACCAGCATTGTTTCGGTCACGAGCGTTCCCCGAAATGTTTTGGAAAACTCTACGATACCGTTCAGAATATCCCGATGCTTCAACATCCCGTGTGGCCTGTCAATTTTACGCCAGTTATTTTCATCGGCGGCGTCGATACTGACGGATACCCAGTCCGCGTCCATCAGGTCTTCCTTGACTTCATCCATCCACAAAAGCGAAGCGTTTGTGATAACGGCAATTTTTATGTGATAGGGTTTCAGAAGCTTGATCGTTTTCCCCAGATTTATATCCAGTGTGGGTTCACCGTCCGGGACAAAGGAAAAATAATCGGTTTGCTTATTTTCTGTTTCAAGCTGCTTCAGCTTGACCTCAGCCTCGCGGCAAATGTCTTCCGGCTCATAAAACGCCTGTCTTTTCATCTGCATGCGATTTGTCCTGCCGAGCTGGCAATAGACGCAGGAATAGGAACAGGTTTTCGGCGGTATGTTGTTTATTCCAATGCTTTGCCCCAGCCGCCTTGACGGTACGGGCCCGTACACAATCATTTGTATAAATCCTCCGATTTAAAATCGTTTTGGTTGATAATGGAACCCGGTATGACCTTGTCGATGAACAAAATTCCGTCCAAATGATCGATTTCATGGCAAAAGGCACGGGCTAAAAGGCCGAGCCCCTCCATTTCGACCGATTCACCTCGCTCATTCAAAGCGTGAACAACGACCCGCTCAGGGCGTTTGACTCTTCCGTATATCCCCGGAATGCTGAGGCAGCCTTCAAGTTCCTGCTGTTCGCCGGAGGCCTCAACAATAACAGGATTAATAAGTTTGAGAAGCCCTATCCCATCGTCAATTACAACAACACGCCTCAATATGCCGACTTGCACGGCAGCCAAGCCGGCTCCATCTGCAGCATACATGGTCTCCGCCATATCATTAAGTAATATTAATGTTCTTTCATTGATTTCTTCGATTTTTTTTGATTTCTTTTTCAATACATGATTGTCTGGATAACGCATGATATTTCTCAATGCCATATTTTACCTCCTGATTAAATTATGGGGAAAAGGCTTATAGCAGTGCCTTTTCCCCATAAAGCATTGATAACCGAAGGTTACTCGGCTTCTTCATTCAGGCTGGAAAGCCGCTTCTTTACCTGCTGAAGCTGATTCTCCAGGAGCTCAGCCTGATTGCTTAAAAACGCTTTCTCATCAAATGCGGCTGTGTTTGTTCCCGTGTTTGCGGGATATCCATAGCGTGCCCATCCGGGCATCCCGGTCGCATAGAACATCCTGCGAAAACCACGGCCGCGGCCGAAACCGACTCCAAATCTTCCTGCAAATTTAACCGAATTTGCATAACCCGGAGCTGCAAAGCCATTGCAATAGCCCACTCCACGTCCGGTCATAGGACCCATTCCCATCGGGCCTGTTCCATCTCCTCTTGGCATAAATAATACTCCTTCCTTGTTTCATTTGTTTCTTGATTTTTACTTAATCCTGTTACGGTTTGCCCATCGGTAAGCAAGGTATGTGCAGCCGGGGATCAACCCGGCTGCACATAATACCCGTCTGTATCTGTGCCCACGACCAAAGCCCAAGCCCTGTCCCGCAAAATTCAGATATCCAGGTACTCTGAAGCCCCCACAAAAACCTGCTCCTCTTCCTGTCATAGGACCCAATCCCGAAGGACCTGTCCCGTCTCCTCTTGGCATTACTACACCTCCTTAATTTATTGAATTTCTCTCATTATCCTGCCCAACATTCTGGCAGTTCAGTAGCTCATCGATTTTGTTAATACTTTCAGGGCTGATTATATGCTCGATACGGCAAGCGTCATCGGATGCCGTTAATGTATCCACACCCAAAACCCTGATAAAGAACGACTTCAGCGAATTATAGCGTTTTTTTACATTTGCGGCTTCTTGAAGTCCCTTTTCCGTCAGAGTAACGGCTCCATATTTCTCCTTGGCAATATATCCTTCGTCCCTCAGTCTCTTCATCATACAAATGACGCTTGCCTTGGTGACTCCCAAAACTTCGGCAACGTCGCTTGAGCGTACTTCCTCGCCGCCAGACAATTCAAGCAGAACCTTTAAATAGTTTTCCTTACTGGGAGTAATATTTTTATTAAGGACATCGTCTTCCATGGTAACTAAGAACCTCTTATGAGTGTAGAGCCGCATTTGGGACATTTCAAGGAAGTACAGGGGACTCCCGCCGTATGGATTACCTTCTCACCGCATTTTGGGCAGATGCAATATCCCGCCGAATCAACGTCGATTCCTCTGAGCTGTCCCCGGCGTCCCGCTTTTCCCGCCACTGGTCCCGAACCGAACGGCCCGGTTCCGTCTTTTCCCGGCATAGTAAGCACCTCCAATCAAAACTATATAAACTGGTTGCTTCCACAGAGCACTTGCTGACACACGCTTTGCATTCAATGCAGTCGTCGTTTACCCGTTGGTATTACCGGCTTGACCTTTATCGCTCCTGCAGATATAAGCTTCCGTAACTATTACACTTATCTTTATTTACATTTGCAAACAAAGAACCATCGCCTTAAACGATTGTTTGTTAGCTTATGCCCATAACTATAATACCCCTATTATGGGCATATGTCAATAACAAATTAAATAATTTTTTGCTAATAATTAAAAATGCTGTCAAGTGAAGTTTGCAATTTTGAGATTTGATGAATAAATTAGGAGGCTTTATTCAGTAGTGTCAGTATGGATTGATGGCTGAGATGCGCTCTAGAGACGAATCAGTCCTCGGCATATTCTACGAGATAGCTTGTCTCAAACCGCAAATATCAATCCGGATTCGGGAAATTGTCCACCACGTTTGCATCGAATCTTTATTAAATAAACAAAAAACAGATTAGACAAAATACCCACCTGTGGGGCTTTTACAAGACATAACAAGTGCCCCTTGTTATGCTCCAAAGAACTCCATCCCATCTCGATTTTTCTTCGGTGAACCTTTTTCTTTTTGTATTGAAATTTGAGATTGCACAATCTACAGTTTACGTATTGGATCTTGCGTGGATATTCAGTTGCTGTTTCAGGCTTGAATACGAGGAGTAGGTGTGGGAGTGCAATATGACGCTGGAAGAGGCGGTCAGAGACTATACGCTGCGTATATCGTCGTCCCTCCACGAACTCAGCGACGACAACAAATTAAAGATATGCGGCTATCTCGAGAGCTGGCCGCCTGCTTTGCTACGCCAACTGTATGTGGGCGGAGCGTATGTGGCTATTATGACGGTTATGCAGCATACAATGACAAGGAGTATACTAGCTTACTCTACCGGCATGGAATATGGTCGCCCGTTTATAGATCTCTGCCCCATCGCTCTAAAAGACGAGCTTGATGCAAAGGCGGATCTCTTTTCTATGCAATAAAAACTAGTTGTAAAAATTTCAAAAAATAGTTATTGACATATGACGAAAATCGGATATACTAAGAATAATAAGTGGCATATGTCACAAACTATAAAAGGGAGGTGAACGATATGCCGAGGCCGCTGAAATGGAGAAAGGTTTGCTGTTTGCCGCAGAGCAACAGATTTGGACCCCTCGATACTCCGGCCGATGCAGACTGTGTAGTCAACATGACAGTCGATGAATACGAGACCATAAGGCTGATCGATCTTGAAGGATATATGCAGGAGGAATGTGCTGGTCAAATGAATGTCGCTCGCTCGACTGTACAGGGGATATACAACAGTGCGAGAAAAAAACTTGCAGAGTCACTGGTCAAAGGTAAGGTGCTGATTATTGAAGGCGGAGAATACAGGCTCTGTGACGGCAATGAAGAGCTTTGCCGCTGTGGCGGATGTAGGAGGCACCGGTGCGGCATAGACCTATCGACCGATAAGAATGATATCGATAATTAACATTAAATATTAGAACGGAGATGTGTTATGAAAATTGCAATGCCGATGGATGAAAAAGAATTGAAAACCAATGTGTGTCCGTCATTTGGACGTGCTCCTTATTTCCTCATTTATAATACCGAGACCGATGAAAGCCTATTCTTAGACAATAGTGCCATTGCAAGTCAGGGCGGCGCGGGAATTAAGGCTGCTCAAACATTGGCAGATAACGATGTGAAAGCACTTCTTACGCCTCGCTGTGGTCAAAACGCAGAAGAGGTGCTTAGTAAAGCGGAAATCAGTATTTTCAAGACAATACCGGGTACGGCACAGCAAAATATTGAAGCATTTAAGGCAGAACAGCTAAGTGTCTTAAATGATATTCACCCGGGATTTCATGGTCATGAAAGGTAAAGACATGAAAATCGCGGTTTTGAGCGGAAAAGGTGGAACAGGAAAGACATTGGTGTCCGTCAATCTGGCTTCGGCTGCTGACAATGCCGTCTATGTAGACTGTGATGTTGAGGAGCCAGACGGACATCTGTTTTTCAAGCCTCAGGTTGTCAGTAATGAGCAAATAACAATAAAAATGCCTTCCGTAGACGATGCACTGTGCGATGGATGCCGAAAATGCGTTGATTTTTGTAAATTTAATGCTCTTGCCTTTATTAAAGACAGACTCTGTGTTTTTGAAGATGTCTGCCACTCCTGCGGAGGCTGTGTGCTGGTATGCCCCGAGAAGGCTATAACAGAGACAGATAGGACGATAGGAGAGATCAAAAGGGGCGTGTCCGGCTCTGTAACGGTCTATACAGGTATGCTGAAGCCGGGTGAGGAGTCTGGAGTTCCGATAATAAAGAGGATCATGCAGGCAAGTGAAGCCGACGAAAACGCGCTGAAAATAATAGATTGTCCTCCGGGAAGTGCGTGTGTTGTTGTAGAGAGCATCAAGGACGCAGATTACTGTGTCCTGGTAGCGGAGCCTACGGTATTCGGTGTTCACAACCTCAATATGGTTTATGAACTGGTAAGGCTTTTTAATAAGCCGTTTGGCGTAGTGCTAAACAAATGTCTTGACGGGGAGAACCCTGCCGAGAAATTCTGTGTTGAGAGAAATATTCCTGTAATTGGCCGAATTCCCTTTGATACCGAGTTGGGAGAACTGAATTCGAATGCAAAAATAGTTGTAAGAGAAAGTGAGAAATATAAGGATCTTTTCTCTGCTTTGCTCCAGACTATAATGAAGGAGGTGCGGCATGAAACAGTTGCTGATTCTAAGCGGTAAGGGCGGCACGGGAAAAACAACGGTTGCAAGCGCCTTTATAAAGCTTTCAGGCGCAAAGGCTTTTGCAGACTGTGACGTGGACGCTCCTAACCTTCATTTAATCATGGGGCAGAAATGCGAGCCCCAGAGAAAAGACTATTTTGGAATGCCCAAGGCCGAAATAGATTCAGATTTGTGCATCCAATGCAACCAGTGCGCTGAGAGCTGCCGATTTGACGCAATTTCGGTAGATTCATCGGGCACATACGGAATAGACAAGTTTGATTGCGAAGGCTGTGGGGTCTGTGAATTTATATGTCCTGTCGGAGCTATAACCTTAAAACCCGAGGCATCCGGAGAGCTTATGCTTTATAATGAGGACGACAAAGTCTTTTCAACAGCCCAGCTTAAGATGGGCAGCGGACATTCCGGAATGCTTGTTACGGAAGTTAAAAGGCAGATGAAGGATGCCGCCGGGAATACCGAGCTTGTGATAATTGACGGTTCCCCGGGTATAGGCTGTCCCGTTATCGCTTCACTTAGCGGTGTTGATACGGTTCTTGTCGTTACCGAGCCCTCAATATCGGGAATTAGCGACATGGAACGAATTATAAAAACCGCTGAAGTATTCGGAACAAAAACAGCAGTCTGTGTAAACAAGTATGATACAAACCCTGCCAACACGGAAAAAATTGAGGAATTTTGTCTGTCGAGAGGATTGCCGTTTGTAGGAAAGATACCTTTTGATACAGAAGCTGTTAAGGCTATAAATAATGGAATGACCATTGTTGATGTTGATTGTAGATCAGGCCGAGCGGCAAGAGAAGTTTTTAAAAACACTATGGAAGTCCTGTCCGAATAGGACGTGGGAGGAACTAATGCGAATAAAGGTTCTTGCAGAAAATACATCGGCTTCCGAAAATTTTGGCAGTGAACATGGTTTGAGCTTGTATATTGAGACGAATAGCCATAAAATTCTGTTTGATACGGGGGCTAGTTCGCTCTTTGCGGAAAATGCCGGCAAGATGAATGTTGATCTATCCGATGTTGATGTGGCTGTGCTTTCACATGGGCATTTTGACCATGGTGGTGGCCTGAGGGTTTTTACCGACATCAACAGTAAGGCAAAAATATTTTGCCGTAGGAGCGCTTTTGAAAATCACTATGCAAAAAGACCAAACGGGGATATAGATTATATCGGTCTGGATGGTAAGCTTCTGGAAAATAACAGTAATAGGTTTGTTTTTTGTGGAGAGCAGTTGATAATAGACGAGGAACTGGAGCTGTTTTCAGGAGTCAAGGGGGAGAGGCTATATCCTCCCCGGAACTCTAACTTACTTGTACAGGCGGGAGACAGCTTTGTTGCGGACGAGTTTTCCCATGAACAAAACCTTATCATAAGAGAAAACGATAAATCGGTGCTTATAGTTGGGTGTGCACATAGAGGTATAGTAAACATCATTGAGCACTACCGCTCATCAGAGAGGGTGCTGCCGGATTATATAATAGGCGGATTTCATCTGAAGTACAACGGAAATAACAACGACGATAACCGGGATATCATTAGCCAGATTGGCAGGTATCTCTCAGACACGCAAGTTCGATACTACACCTGCCACTGTACTGGGATGGAGGCTTTTGACGGCTTGAAAACAATTATGGGTGACCAAATAGATTATATATCTGCTGGAAGTCAACTGGAAATCTAGATGCAAAGGACAGATACAATGAGTGAGAATTGCAATCAGTGCTGTGAAAGCTGCAGTGAAGACTGTGCTGACAGAAAAGAAGAGATGCAAGACTTCAGAGAAAAACCGAACGAGATGAGTTCGGTGAGAGCCATATAGACAAGATCGCTGAAGAACATTAGCCTAAAGTTCTTGCCAAGCTGCCGATAGATTCCAGAATTGAGGCAGCTTGTGACAGAGGGCTTATACAGTTGTTTGAAGGCAACTGGCTTGACCCTGTTGCTCAAAATATTATAAAACACAAACTAAAACTTGGAGGAAAAAGAAATGCTAAGAATTGCTGTTGCCGGTGAAGGTAAAAACGTAACAGAACACTTTGGACACTGCGAAAGCTTCCTGATTTTCGACACTGAAAACGATAAGATCGTCAAGGAAGAAACTCTGCCTAATCCTGGACACAAGCCGGGATTTTTGCCAAACTATCTGGGTGACCGCGGGGTCAATGTTATAATTAGCGGAGGAATGGGCGGCGGTGCCGTGGATATTTTCAATGAGAGAAATATCGAAGTTATAATAGGGGCATCAGGCAATGCGAAAACCGCGGCTGAGAAGTACCTTAAAGGTGAGCTTAAAACCACCGGATCTATTTGCCACGAGCATAAGCATCACGATGATGAGTGTGAGCATTAGTCTGCACATGGTTGTCTAGGAGTGAAAAACCCAGGCTTTGGTGTAGAAAGAAACAAGCCTGCGGCAGTCAATAAGTAGTAAATCGTTTTCGGTGCAATTACGCTGACCGAAAGCGATTTTTTATCTCAGGGTATGAAGATGTGCCGGATACGTTGTCACAGCTGATTCGCACCGCTTTTGTACCAAAACCAGGCTGTAAATTTATTGTGGCTGATTTTTCTGCAATTGAGGCCCGCGTCATCGCATGGCTTGCCGGTGAAATACTTTCCGAAAGCAGAAAAGCGGCAAGCCGATTTGCCCGCCGCCTCACCGTTTAATCCGCAGCAAGCGCCGGGTCGGTCTCCACCGTTGCCTCGTTTATGCTGCATTGATAGTATTGGCAATATCTTGGTTGATTATTCCATTTACACTAAGCCGTGTTCAGAACCGGCGTATATGTTTTAAATCTAACGTATAATGAGACTCATTAATCAATATTAATTTAAGATGGTTAGCATTTTATACTATTTCCTTTATTCCAACTGGGTTAAGCACTTATTAGTTTGTTCAGCCCATGTTGCTTTTTGAAAAACCCGCAACAGTACAGCTAAAAAATCAAATTTATTCTTCAAGCATCTCCCTAAAGGCTTCGACGCGGATGCCAAGCTGACCTTGAGCGGACATCTGCTCGTCACGCTCCAACTGGAGATTGGGTATATCTTCTTTATTAAGAAC
>CAZNUD010000020.1:0-729 GCA_964576195.1 uncultured Oscillospiraceae bacterium
AGTTTAGGGCTTTCTGACATAATAATTTTGTAAAAAAGACTGCACTAAAGGTTTTATCCTTCAGTGCAGTCTTTACTTTACAGCCTCCCCTTAAAGAGAGTCTGTTAATAATTAACTTGGCATGGTAAATCCCTATGTTAACAGGTTTTTATATGCCTACATTACTTTTTCAAGATTCTCGCGAATTGCGATTATAAAGTCCCGGCTGTTGACCTTCTTAATTTTGCCATGGTTGCTCAGAGCCGCCAGATCGCCGGTCATAACACCGTCCTCAATAGTTTTCAGGCAGGCGGCCTCAAGCTTGTCCGCAAAAGAAACAAGTTCTGCGTTTCCGTCCAGCTCTCCGCGCTTTCTCAGGGCACCAGTCCAGGCGTATATGGTTGCGATAGAATTAGAGCTTGTCTCTTCGCCCTTTAGGTGTCTGTAATAATGACGGGTAATGGTGCCGTGGGCTGCCTCGTATTCGTGGTCGCCTTCTGGAGAAACCAGCACGCTGGTCATCATGGCCAAAGAGCCGAAGGCGGTAGATACCATATCGCTCATAACGTCACCGTCATAGTTCTTGCATGCCCAGATAAAGCCGCCCTCGGAGCGGATAACGCGGGCAACAGCGTCATCTATGAGAGTGTAAAAATACTCTATGCCGGCAGCTTCAAATTTTTCCTTATATTCGTTCTCATATATGTCAGCAAAAATAAGCTTGAAGGTCTGGTCGTATTGCTTTGAAAT
>CAZNUD010000020.1:739-33309 GCA_964576195.1 uncultured Oscillospiraceae bacterium
GTCTTTGGTAGAAAACCACAAATCCTGCTTGGTGGACAGGGCGTATTCAAAGCAGGTGTGGGCGAAGGCTTTAATGGAGCTGTCTATGTTGTACTGTCCCTGAATAACGCCGGGGCAATCAAAGTCGTAAATCGTCTGGCGGAAGCTTTCGCCGTTCTCACCTGTAAACAAAATTTCTGCCTTACCTTTGCCGGGTACTCGGTATTCCGTACCTTTGTAAATGTCACCGTAGGCATGGCGGGCAATGGTGATGGGCTTTGTCCATGTGGGGATGTAGGGCTTCACGCTTTCTGTTATGATAGGTGCTCTAAAGCAGGTGCCGTCCAGTATGGCTCTGATGGTGCCGTTGGGGGACTTCCACATTTCCTTTAGCTTGTATTCCTCCACACGCTGGGCATTTGGTGTAATTGTGGCGCACTTAACTCCTACATGGTGCTTTTTTATTGCCATGGCCGCGTCAACGGTCACTTGGTCGTCTGTAGCATCGCGGTTTGATAGGCCCAGGTCATAGTATTCACAGTTGAGCTCCACAAAGGGAGAAAGGAGTTGGTCTTTGATCATTTGCCAAAGAATGCGGGTCATTTCGTCGCCATCCATCTCCACAACGGGGTTTTGCATAATTATTTTTGTCATATAATAATTCCTTTCAAAGAGTTTAATTTCGTCGTGCATATGGTTAAATCACTTTTTCTCAGCGTAGTAGTTCATTAAACAGCCATCCAAAAGAATTTGCTTTTCTTCAGGCGTAAGACCGCTTATGTGCAACATAATGTCTGACACACCTAGACTTGAAAAAACCTTTGCGGGAATATCCTCTGCTCCGCTTTTAACAGCATCTTCTACACCGGGGATATATATCCAGTCACCCGGGGCATAGTCAAAGGCGGTATCCTTGTTCAGCGTGAGCGGTAGCATGCCCCAGTTGATGCAGTTGGAGCGGTATCGCTTGGTGGCATATTCGTAGCAGATATTGGCACCCGCACCCAGCACCCTCTGACAGGAGGCGGCTTGCTCTCGGGCAGAACCGTCGCCGGGTTTGGTGGCAAATACTGCGCTGGAAACGGCTGTACTTTTCATATCATCAGCAGAAAGCCCAAAGGCCTCCATAACCTGTTCAAGCCCCGTCAAATCGCCGTTTATGCGC
This sequence comes from uncultured Oscillospiraceae bacterium, assembly GCA_964576195.1. Classification (GTDB taxonomy): domain Bacteria; phylum Bacillota; class Clostridia; order Oscillospirales; family Oscillospiraceae; genus UBA2658. The sequence goes on from CAZNUD010000020.1 coordinate 1,884, forward strand.
CTTTCCTCAAAGACGGCTATGGCCTTTGCCCGGGAAACATATTCTGGATCCCGGCGGGATAGAGTGAACTCTGCCAGTTTTAAAGGGTTTGACCGGTAGGAGCTTGTTTCTCCTGAGGGGATAAGCTCGTCGGTGGTGGTAACGCTGTCTTTAATAACACTGGCAAGCCCCAGTAGCAGGTTTTCGCTTAGGGAGGGAATCTTGGGCCACTCGGCAATGTTCGGCCCCATTATCAGTTCCTCCGACTCATCCGGCTTACCAAAGCCGAAATAGACCCTTTTCCTGTAAACCTCGCCATCAAAGCTGTAGTTCTCCCTAGTGGGCTCATTATAGTCGATTTCATCAGCGCCTGTGAGTATGCCCTTGTTTCTGGCGGTGGCAGCGATGGAGCGGGCATCCATAAGCATAACACCGGATATTTGCCCGTCATCGGGCTTCGAACCTTCGCGGTTAGGGAAGTTCCGCGTGGTGTGACGGATAGAAAGGGCATTATTTGCAGGAACGTCCCCGGCGCCGAAGCAGGGGCCACAAAAGCTGCTTTTAAACAGCGCGCCGCTTTCCATAAGCCTTTGCATTACTCCGCTTTTCATAAGGCGCAGGTTAACGGGAACAGATGGCGGATAAACTGACAGGGAAAAGTAGCCGTTACCCACCGAGAAACCGTCCAAAATGGCAGCGGCTTCTGCAATGTTGTCGTACATGCCGCCGGAGCAGCCGGCAATAACGCCTTGGTCAACATGGATTTTTCCGTCCCGAAGTTTGCTTAAAAGATCAAGCTTGACAGCGCCGGACATGCTCCTTTCAACCTGGCGAAAGATGTCCCCTGCGTTAGCTTTTAATTCACGAATTGTATAAGCTATTGAGGGGTGAAAGGGCAAAGCTGCCATTGGTTCGATGCTACTCAAGTCAATTTCTATCATGCTGTCGTAAACCGCACCATAGGAGGGGGAAAGCCACTTAAAGTCCTGCTCCCTGCCATGGGCGATGTAATATTCCTTAACCTTGCTGTCAGTCTCCCAAATGGAGGAAAGACAGGTGGTTTCGGTTGACATAACATCTATGCCAATACGAAAATCCATGGGTAAATTTTCAATTCCGGGGCCAACAAACTCCAAAACCTTATTTTTGACAAAGCCGTTGTCGTATACTGCCCCACAGAGGGCTATTGCCACGTCTTGGGGGCCCACACCGTGCTTTGGTGCTCCCGTTAGGTAGACCAGAACAATTTCCGGCCTGTTAATGTCATAAGTGTTGGACAGTAGCTGCTTGACAAGCTCCGGCCCCCCCTCACCGATGCCCATGGTGCCTAGAGCACCGTAACGGGTGTGGCTGTCACTGCCAAGGATCATCCTGCCGCAGCCGCTCATCATTTCACGGGCATACTGGTGAATAACAGCAAGGTTAGCCGGGACATATATTCCGCCGTATTTTTTTGCGGCTGACAGACCGAAAACGTGATCGTCCTCGTTAATGGTGCCGCCAACGGCGCAAAGACTGTTATGACAGTTTGTGAGTACGTAGGGTACAGGGAAACGCTCCAGTCCACTGCCCTTGGCAGTCTGGATTATGCCCACGTAGGTTATGTCGTGGGAAAAAAGGCTGTCAAATTTAATTTTCAGTTTATCGGTGCTGCCGGAGTTGTTGTGGCTGTCTAAAATCTGCCATGCAATTGTTCTTTCCCGCATTTTGCCGTTGACGGAGGAAACCTCAACCGGTTTACCGTCAAGAAGCGCAACGGGCTTGTTGTGAAGCTTAATCATCTATGTTCACCCTCGTTTAGAATTTTACTTATAAAGTATAACATATAATGCGAAAATGACAAGATGTTTGCAAGATGTAAATAATTAATTGCAAATTTCAATAAAAGATGACGATTGTATCCATGAAGTTAGTAGCAAATTGAATAATATAAAAAATTATCTTGCAGTTTAATAATACTCCGTGTATAATATGCAAGATACTGGCTTAAGAGCACCAAGGAGGGTACCATGGATATTTCTAATGATGTTTTAAACGGATATGTCCGCGCATTATGTGGCGATATAAAAGAAGCATACGCTATCGAGCCTGAACAGTACAGGGGATATGCCATGAAACGGGGCCTACGAAATGACGATGGCACCGGTGTTATGGCCGGGGTAACCCGAATTGGCAGTGTTCAGGGATATTATATAGAGGACGGCGAGCGCATTCCCCGCGATGGTAAGCTTTATTATCGTGGGATTGATGTTGAGGGCCTTATTGAGGAAACCGTAAAGGAAGGCGGCTTCGGTTACGAGGAGGTGGCTTACCTTCTACTAATGGGAAAACTTCCGAACCGCGAGCAGTTTGAACGCTTTGACACAATTCTTTCAAACTCCCGCCATCTGCCAGCGGGCTTTACTGAGGACATGATTCTAAAGGCTCCCAGCCGCAACGTAATGAACAAGCTCTCCAGAAGCGTGATGGCCCTTTATTCATATGACAGCAATCCTGAAGACACTTCTGTTATGAATCTTGTGCGGCAGTCCATACAGCTCATTGGGCGCTTTCCGGTTATTGTAGCCAACGCCTATGCCGCAAAACGTCACTATTTTGATGGAAAGTCCCTTTATCTGCATGTGCCTCGGGAGAACCTTTCGGTTTCTGAGAATTTTTTAAGAATGCTCAGAAAAGATAAAAGCTATACCCAGGAGGAGTCGCATCTGCTTGACCTGATGCTTATTCTCCACGCAGAGCACGGCGGCGGTAACAACTCTGCTTTCACCTGTCGTGTTTTAACTTCAACGGGAACAGATACATACAGTGCCATTTCGGGAGCTGTCAATTCACTTAAAGGCCCTCTTCACGGCGGCGCCAACGCCAAGGTCATGGAAATGTTCCGCGACATTTGCGACAATGTACGGGACATAAACGACGAGGAGGAAATAAGCGCTTACTTATCAAAAATTTTAGATGGCACAGTAGGTGACGGCTCCAAGAAAATCTACGGCCTAGGGCACGCAGTTTACACCATTTCAGACCCCCGCGCCTTGATACTAAAAAAGTATGCCCGGGATATGGCGGATAAAAAGGGTTACAGCGATATGTTCAGGCTTATGGAGAGTGTCGAGCGTATAGGTATTCCTATGATAATGGATCAAAAGGGAATGCGGGTTCCTATTTGTGCTAACGTGGATATGTATTCGGGTCTGGTATATAAAATGCTGGGTATTCCGGAGGATCTGTTCACACCGCTGTTTGCAATAGCCCGTATTTCCGGTTGGTGCGCCCATCGCATTGAGGAAAGCATTACATGCAACAGGATTATCAGACCGGCATACCGCGCCGCGTTTGAAATGCAGGAATATGTACCAATTGATGATAGGTAACAAACAGATATAAAATCAGCCCCCGATTTTATGGCAAGATCGGGGGCTGATTCTTTATAAATTCAATACTAGTCATTCAGAGACTGACGGGCTGAGACCAGCACCTTTTCATCATAACTTGCAAAGGCACTGTTTACAAGTTCCGCGTTTGGGGCCTTGGTAAAGACTGACACCAGGGGAACTATAAGCAAACCTGAGAGCATGGCAAAGGCGCCGCAATTAATGGGGGACTGAAGTATGGTGGGGAAGAGGCTGCGGCATGCAAGGTTTAAAAGCATGATACCGGAGCCAAAGAAAAAGCAGACATATACAGAGGCTTTAGTAACTCTTTTCCAATAAAGCCCGTAAAGGAAGGGAGCAAGGAAGGAACCTGCAAGAGCACCCCATGAAACGCCCATTAACTGCGCTATAAATTGCTTTTATACTGGATAACAGCGATTACCACGGAGATTAAGATGAAAACAACTATAAAGCAGCGGATGCATAGAAGCTGCTGTTTTTCCTCCATCTTGTTTTTGGCGATAAGGTCTTTTATAAAATCAAGCGTAAGTGTGGAGGAGGAGGTCATTACAAGTGCTGAAAGTGTGGACATGGAGGCGGAGAGCACCAGAATTACAATAATGCCGATAAGCAGGGGAGACATATTAGAGAGCATCGAGGGAATAATTGAGTCAACCCCGTTTTCGGCCACCAGCTCATTTGTGGAAAACAGCCTGCCAAAGCCACCGAGAAAATAGCAGCCGCCGGCAACAATAACAGCAAAAAGGGTGGAAATAACAGTCCCCTTTTTTATGGCCCTTTCGCTATTGATGGAGTAAAACTTTTGAACCATCTGGGGCAGACCCCAGGTGCCTAGAGAGGTAAGGATTATTACGGATAGAAGGCTTACAGGGTCTGGACCGAAAAAGCTGGCAAAAACACCGGGAGTTGTGGAAACTGCTTCGTCGGACACCCTTGCCAAAGCGTCCATGGAGCCTTGAAAACCGCCGTTTATTTTAAGCAACGCTAAAACTACTGCCATAATGCCTATAAGCATAATAATACCTTGAATGAAGTCGTTTATTGCCGTGGCCATGTAGCCGCCGGCAATGACGTAAATTCCTGTAAGTACTGCCATGATGACGATGCAGAGAGCGTAGTCAATATTAAAAGCCATGCCGAACAGGCGGGACAGTCCGTTATAAAGTGATGCGGTGTAAGGAATGAGGAACACAAAGATAATCAGGGAGGAAATAACGCGAAGGGCACGGCTGTTAAAGCGTGCACCAAAGAATTCCGGCATGGTGGCGCTGTCAAAATGCTGGGTCATGAGCCGTGTGCGGCGGCCCAGAACTACCCAGGCCATGAGGCTGCCCAAAACTGCGTTGCCGATGCCTATCCATGTGGAGGAAACGCCAAACTTCCAGCCGAACTGCCCGGCATAGCCCACGAAGATAACTGCGGAGAAATAAGAGGTGCCGTAGGCAAAGGCCGTTAGCCACGGGCCCACCTGACGTCCGCCGAGAACAAAGGAGTTGACATCCGTTGCATGACGGCGGCAATAAAGCCCAACACCTATAGTAATTGAGAAGAAAATGAGTAGAATTGTGATTTTGATTGCCAAAAGAATCAGTCCTTTCCCATGGAGGGAATGAAAAACGCCCTCCGTAAAATTAATTACAGAGGGCGGATAAGTTTAGTCCGCGGTACCACCTCAGTTTGCAGTCTCCTCACGAAAACTGCCTTATCGGGTACATTGTCCATAGACGCGATACCCAAAGCGCTGTAACGGGCGCTCCCCGTTGCGGTCTACCGGCGGTTTCATCCGCTTTCAGCGCACGGCTCTCGGGATGTATTGGGCCGAAGGGTTTCTTGCTGCCTTGCACCACACGGCAGTTCTCTGAAAGAAACGTCTTGGGCTTACTTGTTCCCGGTCATTGCCTTTGATGGAGTAATTTTAGCGTTTTAAAGAGTAAATGTCAATGCCCTATTTGCTGATAAAATAAAGTTTAGCGCTTTTAACTGATAAAGAAAGCGGCAGACATATAAAGAGCGGCAAAATGCCCAAAGGGTCAGATTTATTTTCCCTTTGGGCAATGAGCGCAATTACATTAAAGGAGCGGCCAGAAGGAAAACGTGCTCGGCAAATCTTTTCCAATTGTCTCGCTTTTCAAATTCCTCAAGCTGGTATTCAAAGCAGTTTTTCATGTCATTTTCAAAGATTAATAGGTGCTTGGCCACAAAATCCTTATCGTAGAATACACCGCAAATCTCATCATCAAGGGAGAGGCTGCGAACGTCCATGTTAACGGAGCCTAGGCAGCAGAGCTGGTCGTCAATAGTGATGGTTTTAGCGTGGATATAACCCTTGTAGCGAAGGACCTTTGCGCCCACGGCGAGCATTTGGCCGCAATAATGGCGAGTTACGGGCTCAAGGAAGAAGGAGGAACTGATACCAGGTATCATTATTTCCACATCCACACCAGAGGCGGCCGCAACCTTGAGGGAATCCAGCACAGAACTGGTGGGAATGAAATAGGGAGTTTGGATTTTGATAGACTTTTCAGCGCTGCGTATAAGAGAAAGGTAGCACATTTCTATTGACTTCTCGTCCGTATCAACGCCGCCGGTGACAAACTGGCAGGGAACACCGCCGGTTCTGGGCTTTTGCCGGATCTCCTGGGCAGTTTTAATGAAGTCCGACATCATGGCCAAACCCTGTCTTTTGCTAATGCAGCAGACCCAGTCCTTAAGGAAGTACTCTTGAAGCTCACATATGCAGTCCCCTTGAAGCCGTATCTGGGTATCGCGCCAGGGTGTCTTTTTTTTGTTAAAGCCGGCGTACTTGTCGCCCACATTCATGCCGCCGATGTAGCCGATTTTATTGTCAATAACTACAATTTTGCGATGGCTGCGAAAGTGATGTATAAGAGGCTTTAGGCGCTTTACAACACCGCCGGCCTTTTTTAACTTTCTGAACATAAGAGGGGTAGAGCGCACGTTTGCGAGAAAGTCAAACATGACCCAGACCTTGACACCCTCAGAGGCTTTTTTGGTAAGTAGGTTCACCAGTTGGCGACCGGTTTCGTCATTGTGTATGGTATAAAACAAAATATGGATACTTTCGGTGGCCTCGGAAATATCCTTAAAAAGCTGTTCGTAATGGGAAATTCCATCAGTATAGAAGATGTAATCGCTGCAGAAGGTCAGGCGGGAGTCATTGTAGCCGGAGTTAAAGTTAATTACCCGGGAATTGACGCGGGAAAAATTTGTTGGGCAATCAGGATAGGTGTTGCTGATGCTCTTGTAGGCGTGCTTGCGCCATTCGGTGGTGAAGCGCTGCCTGCGCACAAACATGGTGAGCTTAATGCTCAAGGTGCTGCCAAAGAGCACATACAGCACTATGCCCACGTAACGGGTGGTTACGATGATAACCATCCAGAAAAGCGCCTCGCCGGGGTTTTTGTTTTCCAGAAAAATTACGCTGATAATAAATAACAGCCATATAATATTGAGAATAATGTTCATTTAAGGCTCCTTGTACATTTTTGCAAACACGGGAATATAAAGCACAAGAGTGACGAGCATGACGCCTACGCAGACGAAGATTAGCCCTTCAACTATATTTATATCCAGCTCGGGAAGCAGAAACAGGACAAACATGAAAAGAAATAGTACCGCTGTGCAAACCTTGCCAAACCACATTGCGCCATCTAGCTTTCTACCGTTAAGGTGAAAAATAATAAGGCCCATAACCGCCATGAAACATTCCTTCACAATAAAAACACCGAGGAAAAGCCACATAAGCTTGTAGCGGGTGAGAAGACAAATTATCATGGCAAAATGGGAAAGCTTATCGGCCAGGGGGTCTATTAGTTTTCCCAGCTCTGTTACCATGTTGAATTTGCGGGCAATCAGACCGTCGAACAGGTCGGAAAAGGTGGATATAAGGACAAGGGCCGCAGCACGATAATAGTCATCAAGCGACTGGGCCGTGATGTAGATATACATAAATACAGGAATGAGAAGAATGCGTATATAGCCCATAATGTTGGGAATTGAAAAAATTTCTTTTCGAGAATACATGAAAACTCCTATCTCTTCCTGCCGAAGCTTCTTTGTTACATTACATTATAATACCTATTATCAATCAAAGCAATACGCCTCCGGGGAAAATCCTTGGGACAAAACTGATTTTTTGCTGAAAGACATGGAGATGGGGAACAATTAAACGTCCCTTATGTGGGCATTTTTCCGTTTGGATTTTCATATTATCACATATATTTAAACGGGAGATGGTAAAATGAAAGAGCTTATGCAAAGGTTTGAAAGGTTGCCCATACAGGAGAAAAGAGCACTGGTGTCACTGGTATGCTTTCTTGCGATTATAGCGTTGTCGCTGTTTATAAATAACCCTGCTATTGTGGGTGCCACCGCAACAGAAAGGGAGCTGCCCATCTACTGCGTGCAAAGGGATAATAGATGCGCAAGCCTAAGCTTTGATGCCGCATGGGGCAATGAGGACACTGAGCTTCTCATTGAAATCCTTGACCACTACGATGTGAAGGCCACCTTTTTTGTGGTAGGGGAATGGGTGGATAAGTATCCAGAGTCTGTTAAGCAGCTTTCCGATGCGGGGCATGAGGTTATGAACCATTCGGATGATCATGCGCATTTTTCAAGGCTTTCGGAAAACGAGATTGTAGAAAACATAAACGCCTGCAATGATAAAATAGAAAGTGTTACCGGCACCCGTCCCAGTCTTTTCCGCTGCCCTTACGGAGAGTATGACGACCATGTTATCAAAACAGTAAACTCCATGGGCATTACGGCAGTGCAGTGGGATGTTGACAGCCTTGACTGGAAAGGAATTTCCGCTGCGGAGATAAGCAAGAGGGTTACTTCACGGGTGCAGCCGGGAAGTATTGCGCTGTTTCACAATGCGGCCGAAAACACCCCGGAGGCGCTGCCGGATATAATAGAGATGCTGATAGCTGATGGCTACCAGTTGGTGCCGGTTTCAGAAATATTGCTTACGGGAGAATACAAAATCGACAACGCCGGACGGCAGTATCAGGTTAATTTTCAGGGGGATTAGTGCGAAAAAGCAGCGCATTACGTGCGCTGCTTTTTATTATTTGAAGAGATGCAGGGCCTCAATATAGCCTTGAAGACCATGACCTTTAATGGTGGCCATGCAGGCGGGGCGAAGATATGAGATTTTACGAAAGTCCTCGCGGGCGTCTGGGTCGGAGATGTGCACTTCCACCGCAGGAAGCCCCACTGCTAATAAAGCATCAAAGATAGCGATGCTGGTGTGGGTGTAGGCTGCGGGGTTTATTATTATGCCATCAACGCGGCCTAAGGCCGACTGAATAGTATCCACTATGGTACCCTCATGGTTTGATTGGAAAAACTCAACTTCCATACCCAGCCGCCGGGCCTCCTGAAGTATTAGATCACAAAGCTCCGAATAGCTTTCTTTTCCGTATATTTCTGGCTCCCTAATGCCCAGCATGTTTAGATTAGGACCGTTAATAACAAGAATTTTCACAAAAATCCCTCCAAATGGCCTCTGCCGCGTTTTCGGCAAGGCCGTTGTTGTCTATGGCTACGTCGCAAAATGCTTGGTACATGGGCTGTCGCTGTGCAAACAGATGCTCCGGATCGCCCCATTGGGAAAGGGGACGGCCCTGAGTGGCTAGGGAAGAGGTTTCACGCATAAGCTGGTATATGCGCCCATTTTGATGCAGGTGGGAGTAGTTTCGGCTTTCTGTTACAACACCGCCGCCGGTAATTATAATTTTGCCACTCTCCATGGCGGACTCTGCGATTTGTTCGCGTTCTAATTGGCGGAAAAAGGCTTCGCCCCGCTTCGCAAAAATATCGGGTATGGACATGCCTTGGGAACCCTCGATTTCGGCGTCTATGTCCACGGCCTCGCGGCCGGTTAGCTTAGAGAGTAGCTTGCCTACGGTGCTTTTGCCGCTGCCGGGCATACCGATAAGGACGATGTTCTCCGTGTCCCGCCGCAGTTCTTTTAAAATGCGAAGGTTTTCGCTGTCAGGGATATTGCGGTTAAAAAAAAGCTCTTCGGCTGCTTTAGCCTGCGCCACTAGCATGCTAAGGCCGTCAGAATGGGCTATGCCCAACTTTTCTGCCTGCTGCAAAAAAGCAGTGCGGCGGGGAGCATACACCAAATCCAAAACGCCGCTGCACTTTGGAAACAAGGCAGGGTCCGCAGGAAGTCCGCCGGGCTTGGGGTACATACCAAGGGGGGTGGCGTTTATGAGAATATCGGCATCGTAGTGACGCTCGAGGTTATGGTAGTTGTTTTCGCCTGAACGGGATATGACGATAATATCTCTGGCGCCAAGACGCTTTGCGGCGGCTTGGACTGCGAGAGATGCACCGCCGCTGCCAAAAACTAAGACCTTTTTGTCATCAAAGCCTATGCATGCCTTGCTTGCCATGTATTCAAAGCCATAAAGATCGGTGTTATAGCCTATGAGCATGCCGTTTTGATAAACAAGGGTGTTTACGCTGCCTATAGATTCTGCTTCGGGGGACAGGCGCTGACAATAGGGTATCACGTCGCGCTTGTATGGAATGGTAACGTTAAGGCCGCTGATGTTAGGGTCTTCCAGAAAAACTCCTAAGGCCTCTGGCTCTAGCTCAAATAAACGATAATCGGGGTTGCCAAGCGCATTATGAACGGGCACGGAAAGGCTGTGTCCCAATTTTCGCCCTATAAGGCCGTACAGCTTCTGTTTCATTATACCTCCTGATAGGCGCCGAGAAAAATGAAGCTTTCGCAGGAACGCTCCAAGTCCTCAAGCATGGCAAGTTCGCCTTCATCATAAACGGACATTTCAAGGTCTATGAAAAAAACATACTCAAAGTTCCGACCTGTTACAGGGCAACTTTCAAGCTTTATCATGTTAACGTCCTGCGCAGCAACTCGGGCAAGGAGAGTGTGCAAAGCCCCGGGAGTGTTGGAGCAGTCTGCAATTAGGCTAACACGGTTTGCCCCGGCAAAGATTGCGGGTTTTTTTGTTATACAGATAAAGCGGGTATAGTTATTCTCACTATCTTGAATGTGACAGTCAATAGGCTCAAGGCCGTAAATTACAGCGCAGGAGTGAGAGCAGATGGCGGCACTGGTCCTGCTTTCCGACTCTTCAACTTGAAGGGCTGCGGTAGCGGTGTTTGCCATGGGGATGACCTTCACATCCGGCAGGCCGGACAAAAATTTACTGCACTGGCCTATGGCCTGTTGATGAGAGTAGATCTCTCTAATATCGGAAAGCTTAACGCCGGGCTTTGCCATAAGCTCATGGCGTATATTCATACGCGTGGAGCGAACTATATAAAAGCCCTTACTTTGAAGTAGCTGGTAAACCTCGCGGACGGAGCCGTTAGAGCTGTTTTCGATGGGCAGAACACCAAATTGGCACAGGCCGGATTCCACCGCGTCAAAGACCGCTTCAAAGCTCCTTACATAAACGATTCTGCCCCTGCTTAAAAGCTTGTCACAGGCAGCCTGTGAATTTGAACCTTCAACTCCCTGACAGGCCACAAGTGCTGATTTGGGGAAGACCTCGCCTCCTGAGGAGAGGGATTCTTTTATTTGCCCGGCTACCTTTAAATTGCCTGCCGTAAGCTCGGCCTGCCGGGTGCGAGAAAGCTGCATGATCGTGGTGAAAAGACGGTTTGAATAAAGCTCCATGGCCCCGGAGCTGGCGGCAACTCTGTCAAGGATTTCGCGCTCACGGGAGGCACTTAATACGGGAAGACCGTGTTCCTTTTTGTACTCGGATACTTGCTCTGAAAGTTCCATACGCCTAAGAAACAGCTCAAGTAAACTATTGTCGATGTCGTCAATTTTTTCTCTTATTTCGTTAAGCTCCATTTTTTACACCTTCTTTCGAGATTATAGGGCTATTATTTTCAACTAAAATTCCGCCTAAGGCACCATAGTGCTCAAAAAAGCTTGGGTAGGATTTTGAAACCGCTTCGGTGCCGAGGATTTTTACTGGACTGTTACAAACAGTGGCGGCAATGGCAGCGGCCATAACCATGCGGTGGTCGTTATAGCCGTTTACAATGCCGCCGGTGAGTGATCCACCACGGACAAGAAGTCCGTCTGGAAGTTCGGTTACGCTACCGCCCAAGGCAGTGAGGACCGAGGCAGTGGCGGAAAGACGGTCGCTTTCCTTGTCCCGAAGGCGGGATGCTCCCGTAAAGCGGGTTTCACCTTGAGCGCAGGCGGCTGTTACAGCCAGGATGGGCAGCAGGTCGGGGATTTCTCTAACATCTATGCTAATGCCTTTTAGGGGGGCTTTTGAAACCTGTACGCTGTTAGAGCCGCTCTTTACATCAGCGCCCATTTGGCGAAGAATTTCTAAAACAGCCTTGTCTCCCTGTCGGGAATTTATATCAAGACCGGAAAGACTGACTGCACCGGAAACTGCACCCGCGCAGAGGAAGAATGCAGCGCTTGACCAGTCACCCTCCACATCCACCTTTTCGGGAGATTTAAAATGCTGAGGGGAGGGGATAAGGTAAGAGTTTTCTTGGAGCTGAGTTTCTACGCCGAAGGCCTTAAGAGCCGAAAGGGTCATGTCCACGTAGCCCCGTGATTCCAAGGGGCTAGATAGAGTCAGGCGGCTTTCCTTATCCAAAAGGGGGAGAGCCAGAAGAAGGCCGCTGATATATTGGGAACTGACATCCCCTGGAAGCTCATAGCTACCGGGGAGAAGCCTGCCGGTAATTTCAAAGGGTAATTCTCCGGAAGAAAAGCTAACACCATGCTTCTCCATTGCGGTAACAAGCTGGCTTATGGAGCGGGCGGGAAGTCTGCCATGACCGGTAAAGGCGGCCTTGCTACCCAGAGCAGCGGCAACGGGCAGGAGAAAACGAAGGGTTGAGCCGCTTTCGCCGCAGTCAAGCATACCTCCGGTGACGCTACTTATGGGTCTGATGCTGATTGCGTCACCCTGCCGGCGTATATCCGCGCCTAAAGCGTAAAGGCAATTAATGGTGGCCTCAATGTCTTTGGAGAGGGAGTTAAGCTCAATAACACAGGGGCTGTCGGATAGGGCCCCGCAGATTAGTTTTCGGTGGGCATCGGACTTTGAAGGAACAGCCGCAATTTCACCATTTAGCGGGGAGGGATTTATAGTTACGTTCATGTCAGTTTTCCGATCCAAGCTTAATTATGGTTTCAAGTTCTGAAAGGGGTACGGTCTTTAAAACACAGTCTCCGATTTCGCGGGGCAGCACCAGCGTAATTTTGTTGCCGCTGCGCTTTTTATCAGCAAGGGCGGCCTTGGAAAGCTGCTGTGGGGAATACGGGGTATCTATGGGAAGGTCGTACTTTTGTAAAACTGAGATCAGCCTGTTTTTACAGTCCTCTGAACAGATAGCTGTTTTGTGAGCGAAGCGGGTAATTATTGCGGTTCCGGCAGCAACAGCCTGACCATGGAGGGCTTTATATCCGCTTAGCTTTTCTATGGCGTGGCCAATAGTGTGGCCTAAATTCAGCAGCTTTCGCTCACCGAATTCAAATTCGTCAGCTTCTACAATTGCGCCTTTGTAGGCAACACACATGGAGATTATCTCCCCCAAGCGGTTTTCGCAGTTAGCGGACTCAAAAAGGGAAAAAAGCTCGTTTCCCGAAAGAATTGCGGTTTTTATGGCCTCAGCCATGCCGCAGGATATAGTTTCCGGGGAGAGGGAAGAAAGCGTGTCTGTGTCGCAAATTACGGATTTGGGCTGCAAAAACACTCCCGCCAAATTTTTCCCCGACTTAAGGTCTATAGCTGTCTTGCCGCCCACTGAGGAGTCCACAGCAGCCAGCAGCGTAGTGGGAAGCTGAACTAAGCTTATTCCGCGCATGTAAACACCTGCTGCAAAACCGGCTATATCGCCCGTAACGCCGCCGCCCAGGGCAACAACAAGGTCAGAGCGGGTAAGACCGGAGTCTGCAAGAAATTCCAAAATTCCGGAGAGCGTATCAAAGTTTTTGGAACCTTCACCGGCGGGGATAACAATACTAACAGGTTCAAAACCTGCCTTGGAAAAGGAGGCATTCACACTATCAAGGTAAAGCGGAGCCACGTTGCTGTCAGTAATTATGGCAAGCTTACAGGGAGGGACAGCCTTCGCTATTATATCGCCCGCACTTTTCAGAAGTCCCGAGCCGATGGAAACTGTGTATCCCTTTCCGACATTAATTTTTACGTTCTTCATCATGCGCCTCCTGACAGGGCTTTTTTCTCCCTGCCGTCCTTGAGCAGTGCTTTCAGGGCTTGGGCGTCCTTGGCGGCAAGAGCCTGACGGTATTCCTGAAGATGCCCAATAAGAATATCTAGTTGGGTAAGCAGATTGTCATCATTGTCTAAGAATAACTCAGTCCACATGTCCTCGTCAAGGAGGGCAACGCGGGTCATGTCTCTAAAGCTTCCCGCGGAGAAACCTCTGCGCAGCAGTGCATCAGGAGATTTAATATAGGCGCTGGAGGTGATGTGGGCAAGCTGAGAGGTATAGGCGATAATACGGTCATGCTCATCCGGCTTTGCAAAGGTGAGAGTGGCGAAGCCCAGATCCAGAAAAAATGCCTTGAGCTTTTCAAGCATTGTCATATTAGTTTTCTCGTCTGGAGTCAAAATCATGTCCGCCCCGTCAAAAAGCTCGGCAGAGGAATTAACAAAGCCGCCACGCTCCCGCCCGGCCATGGGATGCCCGCCGATGTATGAAAAGCCGTGCTTCTCGGCGAGGGCAGACATTTCACCGCTTACAGCGCGCTTTACGCCACACATATCAACAACAGTTGCCCGGGGAGAAATAAGAGCGCCGTGCCGGGCGGTCCACTCAATGGCGGAGGAGGGGCGAAGGGCAATTAAAATTAGTTCCTGTTCTGGAAAGTTCTCCTCTGTTAGTGGGCCGTCAATGGCTCCGCAAAGGCGGGCTAAGGTCATGGTTTCCTTATCAAGATCAAAGCCGTGCACCTGATGGCTGGTTTTAAACTTGGCGCTTTTGGCCAGGGAACCGCCGATAAGCCCCAGCCCTATAATAGCAATGTTCATCCATGTATCCTCTCAGTCCTAAAGAGTGTCCATAAAGCCGTGAAGGGAGAAAAGCTTTTTGGAAAGCTTGTCAAAGGCTTCGGGGCGCAGAGATTGGGGCCCGTCACAAAGCGCTTTGGCAGGGTCGTTATGCACCTCAATTATTAGTCCGTCGGCACCCCCTGCAATTGCGGCTACGGCAAGGGGGTCAACAAGCTCAGATTTGCCTGTGGCATGGCTGGGGTCGATGATGATTGGCAGATGGCTTAGTTTTCGCATTACGGGGATGGAGGCCAGGTCTAGGGTGTTGCGAGTGTAGGTCTCGAAGGTTCTTATGCCTCGCTCACACAATATGACCTTTTCATTACCGCCCGCCATCACGTATTCTGCGCTCATAAGCCACTCCTCATAGGTGGAGGACAGGCCTCTTTTAATCATAACAGGTTTTTCCTGTTTACCTAAAACTTTTAGAAGATTAAAATTCTGCATATTTCTCGCACCAAGCTGAATGACATCCACATTCTTGAAAAGCGGCAGTTGGGAGGCATCCATTATCTCCGTAACGATCGGAAGCCCCGTTTCCTCCTTGGCCAGTTCCAAAAGCCGAAGCCCCTCCTGGCCAAGTCCCTGGAAGGAATAGGGAGAGGTGCGAGGCTTGAAGGCTCCTCCGCGAAGGAGGGTTGCTCCCGAAGCTTTAACAGCTTTGGCTACCTTAACCATCTGCTCTTCTGTTTCCACCGAGCAGGGGCCGGCCATAAGCGTGAGACTGCCGCCGCCGATGGTGGTGCTGCCAAGGTCAATGACGGTATCCTGAGGGTGGAACTTACGGTTGGCATTTTTATATGGTTCCTGCACACGCTTTACGTCATCGACAATGTCAAGAGCGGCGATTAGGTCAATATCAATGGTGGCAGTATCACCCACCAAACCGAGGATGATGCGGGAGGTGCCGACACTTGTGTGCACCTGAACGCCCTTGTCATTAAGCCAGTTGATAAGGCTCTCAAGCTGAACCTTGTCGGGATTTTGTTTAAGAATTACTACCATGATAAGCTCCGTTCCGCCGCTGACACGGCCTTATATTAAAAAACAAAAACCCCCCGGTCGATTTGACCGGGGGATTGCTTATGGACATTCTATACTATGCCCTGCATCCTCTTTCAGCCAAACCGAAATAAGCCCTGCCAAAATAAAAAGCAAAGCTAAAGAAACGGTATTCTGCTGTGAAGATGGTGTGTGTCATAATAATGAGTCCTTTTCTGCTTGTGACTTTAGGATAACACTATTGTTTTTGAATTAAAAGTGATAAATCCCACAAATCTGAGGAGTTGTTGGAATGTCCTTTGAATGGATTACACAAAACGGGGGACTCCGCAATACTTAGCCCTTGGTTGGGTGGTAGTCGTTGCGGTAATCCATGGAGGAAATTTTGTAGGGAATTGCCATATGGCCGGCGTCGGATACGATTCTGGAGTCCAAGTCCATAGAAAAGCTTTGGCGGAAAATAAGGCAATTTTTATCCCTGGGGTTTTGGTTGCCGCCAAAAACAAGATTGCCCAGGGAGTATGCTATCTGCTTGCCCTTATAGCTTTCTGTTTCTTGTATAACATGAGGGTGGTGGCCAATTACAAGGTCTGCTCCGCTGTCTATACAGTATCGGGCAAGGCTTTGCTGATAGGCACTGCTTTTGTAGGAGCGTTCTATGCCCCAGTGATAGTTAAAGACGACTATATCTGCTCCGCGCTCTCTGAGCTTTGCTATGGAGCTTTCCACAAAGGACTTTTGAGATTTGTCGAAGCTCCACGCCATATTGGAGGCAAAGCCCACTTTTACCCCCTTTACCTCAATTATAGGCTGCATTTCATAGCCGGAAACAGCCACATAGGGGGAGAGGTTTGCGATGCTGTCCTCATAACCCCGCTTTAGGTAGTCCATTGAGTGGTTGTTGGCTACCGTTACCACATCTATGCTGCCTGCTTTAAGCGCCTTGGCATATTCGGGTTTGCCCTTAAATACAAAAGTCTTATTCGCAGGAACAGAGGCGCTTGTAAGAATACCCTCGAAGTTTACCATGGTTAGATCGTCGCTGAAAAATTCCTCAATGCCACTAAAAAAATAGGAGGGATCAACCTGGGCGTACATCTCCTCAAAGGAGCCGTGATAGGCAAAACCTATGCCGCTTCCGAAGGTGCAATCTCCGCCGAAGCTCAGGGCAATCTCCACGCTGTCATAGCCGGGGGCGTCTTGCCAATCGCTTGCAAGGGCAGTGGTGCCAAGGGAGCTTTCAAAGCGCTGGAGGCTTATTATAGCCTGTTCAATAGTGTAGCTTCCAAGGGGCGTGAAGTAACCGCCGGAGCCGAGCATCAGAGGGGTACCGTCAGCAGAGGCTCTGCCGGAGCAAAATTTTACAGGCTCCACCGCCCAACGGGGAAGGTCGTAAATATCGGCATAGGCTAGAGGAGTTATGTTAACCGAAGTCTGGCCCAAGGCCGCCATGGACCGATAAAGGAAAGCTGCCGCTTCACAGCGGGAGATATAGTCAGAGGGTCTAAAAAGACCCTCGCTGCCCCTGGCTATGTCCATTGCTGAGGCAAGGGCTGCATAAATACTGTTAGTATCAGAAAAGGGACTGATAAATTCTGGAATTTCAGCATCCTTTGTACTGTTTGCCGGGGCAGGGGATTGAGGAGGAGAAACAAGCTTATATTCGGTAGCAAGATCCAAAAAGGTAGTGTCCTTCTGTTTCACAATAAGCTCAAGCATGAGATGCACAAACTGCTGGCGGGTTATTGGGCGGGTGAAGTCTGTGCCTAGGTCGCTGCCGGAGGGGAGCATATGGCTTTCGTAGGCAGCTTTGATGGCGCTACTAGCCCACGGGCTGAAGCCTATTTCCACAAGAGGGGGTAACCCTGTGGCGGCTTGGCTTTCGGCCAGGGCGGCTGGTGTGATGACCCAGAGACAAAAAACAAGGAAGGCGGCAAGCCCCATAAAGCTTTTGAGCTTCTTTAAAAAACTAATACTTTTCACCCCTTAAATCCAGTTACTTGGCAGATGTTAACATCCTAAGGCTGCCAGTACCTTTTCTTAAAATGAGTTGGGGAGTATCTTAATAATATAGAAACATTATATACCATTTTTTTCTTGAATAACACTGTTTTATATTGTAGTATTAATTTAGTTTTATTGTGTACGCCTTACATTGTAGGGAAAAATTTACCGGAGAGGAAAGTGGTAAGAATGAAGTTTAGGAATAAACTAAGGCGCGCTTTGTCCTCTGTGCTGTGCTTAATGCTGATGATAAGCCTTATGGCAACAGCTCCCCTTAGCAGCGCAAGGGCAGATACCGGCGAAATGTTTGTGGGGGCAGGAATTGGTGATATTACAGGTCCCATTACGGAAATAAGCACGGGCTACAACTCCTTGGGTGATGTGATGCAGGGCATACTTATGAAACTTTATGCCAGAGCATTCATTGCCGCCAATGATGACGCTCGGGTGTGCTACGTCGGCGCTGAAATGGTACATATGACAGAGAGTGTTAAGCCCGGGGTATTAAAAGAGCTTAACGCCAGAGGACTGGGATCATACTACAACGAGCAGAATGTGATGCTGGCTGCTACCCACTGCCATTCATCCACCTCAAATGTATCGTGGTACGCCCTTTATAACATGGTTAACGGTGTTCCCGGTTTTGATGACCTTTATTACAAAATAGTTGTGCAGGGCATAGCCGACGCCATAGAAAACGCACACAACTCCTTGCAGCCCGGCATAATCAAGATTAACTCCGGCAACATTGAGGACGCAGTTTTTAACCGATCTCTTGAGGCATATGGCTGGAATATTGACGCGGAGGATTATCCTGAGACTGTCAACACTGAAATGACCTTGCTGCGATTCGAAGGAGTGGACGGTTCAGAAATTGCTTCGCTTAACTGGTTTGGCTCCCATGGTACATCAAACAGCATTGACAATGTTTTGGTATCCGGTGACCACAAGGGATATGCGGCCTATGCCTTCGAACAGCAGAAGGGCAACGGTTTCGTTGCGGCCTTCGCTCAGAACGAATGTGGAGACTCCAGCCCCAACAGACCCCGGGCGGACGACCCAACTGCGGACTTTTTGCGTCCGATAGACATGGACCCGGACATTGACCTTATTGAAAATGAGATAATTCACGGTGAAAAGGAGCTTAGTAAGGCTCTGGAACTTTACGCTTCTGCCTGTAAAGCCCTTTCGCCAAGTATTGATTATCGCCACAGCTATGTTGAGTTTAGCAACATTCAGGTGGATCCAAAGTACATCGGCGAATATGCCATGCCCTATGATGACATCTTAAATGCCTCGACGGGGACGCCCTGTATCGGCGCGGGTATTATGGCAGGTGACGAGGAGGGCGCTCCGGTTGACTCCGCCGCCGAGGGGCAGATAAAAAACACCTATGAGCTTGTGGACGGCCAGTGGCTTAGAAACAAGTTTTCCTTCTCAGGGCAGGACATGGATGGGCTGCAATATGTTCTAGGACCTCTATGGCCTTTGGCTGAGGCTGTTTTAGGCACAGATAGGTATGCAGACGTTCAGAAGGAAAAGGTGGTTTGTTTGCCGGTGGGGGATTTAATGCAAACCATTCAGCCCTTGCAAATCTTGACAATCGGGGAGCTTGCCATAGTTGGCTTGCCTTTCGAATGCACCACTATGCAGGCCAGACGTACAAGGGCTGTACTTGAAGAAACTTTGGCTCCCGCCGGCATAGAAAAGGTGGTTCTCTCCACACTTACAAACTCCTATAGCCAGTATGTTACCACCCGCGAAGAATACGCGGCCCAAAACTACGAAGGCTCCACCGTTCTTTTTGGGGCATGGAGCGGAGCAGCTTTGACTCAAGAGCTAGACACTATTTGCAAAGATCTTATTAATGGCCTTGTATCAAAGCCCGGCCCCACGCCCGAAGATTTGAGTGCCGCCCTCATTATTAAAACATCAGCCGCAACAACAGGCGTTGTCCGAGATGCAGGGGATTTCGGCAAGGTAATAACTGATGTAAATAGTTGCTACACTCAAGGTGAAACCGTTAGGACGGTATTTCAGGGCGCGGCTTTGCGCAATGTGCCGGAGCTTAGGCGCAAGGGACAACTTTCAAACTATTACCCTGACGGATACAGTTATATGGAGGTTCAGAAAAAGCAGGCTGACGGTTCCTGGATAACGGTTGCCACTGAGGCCGACCCCTACACCACTTTCTCATGGGCACGTGAGGGTTGGGATCTTTCAGCAAAGTCTTTGGTTACGCTTACCTGGCTTCTACGGGGGAATGCAGTACCCGGAACATACAGGTTTGTCTATAACGGTATTTCCAAAAACCTCTTCGGTAACTACAAGGCCTTTTCCGGTGAGAGTAGCGAATTTACCATTATCTGAAATAGCTGCAAGAAAACCGGCGCGATTTGTATCACGCCGGTTTTTGCTGTATTTAAAAAAGGTATGTAATGTAAAGCTGTGTCAACCTTATGGAGTATTTGCCGGCGAAGCGTTATCTGAAAGATGATAGCCCTGACACCAGATAGTTTTAATTGTTACGCCTGATTCCACATTTCGTAGTTTTTTTCGGAGCGCGGAAATGTAGGTTTCAATAATTTTTATATTAACCTCCGCATCGTAGCCCCAAATTTTTATAAAAAGAGTCTCTTTTGAAAGAACGCGCTTACCGTTGATAATCAATAGGCGCATAAGCTCAAGCTCCGTGCTGCTAAGTCGTGCCTGACGCTGGCCGCAGAGCAGGGCGCAGGTGCTAGTATTAAGAGTAATATCCCCGAAGCTCAGGTCAGGCAGGAAAACCTTACATTGTCTGCGCAAAAGGACACGTAGCTGGGCGGAAAGCTCTGCAGGCTCAAAGGGAAGGCTTTGGCAGTAGTCGGCTCCGGCGTTTAATCCGGCAATGCGCGGGGCGGAGCCGGGGCCTGTAAGAAGGAGTATGTAAAGATCGCTCTCCTCACGTCGCAGACGGGAGAGCAACTCCATGCCATCAAGGGGCGAAAGCCTTGAGGAAATGACCGCTGCCTCATAAATGCCGCTTAATGCCGCCTCCAGGCCGGCGGTGCTGTCATAGACTGTTGTAACGGTATACCCGGCAGGTGAGAGGGCGCTGCTTATTTCCTTACCAAGGTTCTTGTTACTTACAACTGCCAAAATACGCATTTATCGTCCTCCATGAGAAAAATCTATATTTTTAAGCTATTTAGAGTTAGGTTTTTAAGTTTTTTTTAAGCTCTAATTGCTATCATGTAGTTGAAAAAGTGGATAATTATGACTAAAGTGGTATTTTCGTGGTCTGCATCTGCCCATTGGCAGGACAGTCATTGAAAGGATCGTGGTTTTATGAGTTTTAGTGTCAATGCAATTAACGCAGAAAGCACCTCGGTTACAAGCCTACAGGCTGTTTCTGAGCAGCAGCTTCTGGTTGATCAGGTCAAGGCGGGAAAGATTCAGGCGGATGAGAACAAAACTGAAACTTCCACTGCCGTTAGATCAAACTTCGGCATGACCGGCGACACAATTGAAATAAGTGAACAGGGCAGGAAGGCCCTTGAACAGATTTATGCCGCCAAGACCGAGAAAGCCTCAGCGCCGGAAACATTTGAGGGGGCAGAAAAAAGCGACAATATTGAGCTTGAATCTCCCCATATTCAAGCACAGAAGCCAACAGAAGACGACAGCTTAAGACCTAGGGAACTGCAAAACATGTCCGTAAGCGATCTTCGTCAAGCCGTTACAAAGGGCGGCATTACACACGCCCAAATGGATGACGAGCTTTCACGCAGAGAGAGCGTTGAGATGCAGAAGGAACAGAAGGTTGAGGAGATCCGGGCGGTAAACGAAAAAATTAACGCTTTCCAAGACATTAACAAAGCTGTTGATAACATGAACAACTTCAACGTTGTTAAGCAGTATGCGGCAATGTCGCAAAGCCTGGCACATTAAAACACAAAACACGGCGCCTCGCTTTTTAAGTGGGGCGCCGTGCTATATGAGTTGACTTATTCAATCGTGTAGCCGCCGCGGACTAAAACAGTTGCGGCAGAGTCGGCTGTAACACCGTTTCCGTTTGCGGCAGCAGTGAGCAGATGGTTTTGAGCAACACTGTCACCGGGGGAGAGCATAGCGCCGTCAGTAACATCCGCAAGGCCCGTTGTGCCTGAGCAGGTGGCGCTGCCTTTGCGCAAAATTATCTCACAGCCTGTGTTTCCCTTAAGGGTTTGTCCGGCGTTGAGGGAAAGAGAAACAAAGTTCGCTCCGCTGTTGGAGCCGGCTACCGCGATCTCCTGTTCCAGCTCCTGCACGCTCAATTCTAACTGAGCCTGGAATTGCTGCTGAAGCTGAGGGGTGAGAACATTGTCAAGGTAGCTTTTTGCAACCAAAGGGTCGGACTGAGTGCCGTAATTTGACGCGGCATAGGCTCCGATGCCGATGCCTAGGGCAAGCACCACCATGGCGGCAAGGATTACAAAAAGTCTTTTCTTTTGCATAATATGTACCTCTCTTTGGATATTTTCTGCGGGTCGGCGGGAACCGACCCGCTTATGCTTTTTGCACGAAAGCCTAACCCTCCAAACCGAAGCTGACGGCGATGGCGCTATCCACCTCGTTCATCAGCGGCTCGGACAAAGAGCCCATTCTCTCGCGCAAACGGGATTTGTCAAGAGTTCTTATCTGCTCTAGCAGTATTACGCTGTCACGGCTCAATCCGCAGCTTTGACCGGATAGTTCAATGTGAGTGGGCAATCTTGCCTTTCCCACCTGAGAGGTTATGGCGGCCGCAATAACTGTCGGACTGTGCTTGTTTCCTGTGTCATTTTGTACTATGAGCACTGGGCGCATGCCCCCTTGCTCACTGCCGACAACCGGACTAAGGTCGGCGTAATAGATGTCTCCGCGTTTAAATGTGCTCACTGTGTTTCACACTCCGATGATAGTTTGCCCGCTACATTATATGTAGGAGCGTACTATCATTGTTTCACGGCGGAGCAATATTTATACATTCATGGGAGCAGCTTAAATATAAAATCTGGGAACTCTATGGGAGATACTGCTTAAAACTTCGTAGCTTATGGTTCCGGCCTTTTCCGCCACGTCGCCCACGCGAATTATTTCATTCCTCTCATGACCGAAAATGGTGGCAATGTCGCCCACACTTACATTTTCAACATTTGTTACGTCCACCATGCACATATCCATGCAAATGCAGCCGACTTGTCTGCAACGCTTATCGCCCACTATAACCTCTATTTTTCCGGAAAGAACCCGGTGAAGGCCGTCGGCATAGCCGATGGGGAGCACGGCAATGCGCATTTTTTTATCCGCTTTGAAGCTGCAGCCGTAGCTAACTGTATCGCCGGGCTCAATGTCGTGAACATCTATTATGCGCGTTTTTAGCTCCATAGCGGGGGTCAACTTCAGACCTTTTTCGTGGGCGCCGGGGTAAATGCCGTAAAGTGCGATGCCGGGGCGAATCATGTCAAGATACATTTCCGGGTAGTTTACCACCACGCCACTGTTAGCGCAATGCTTAATTGCAAATTTATTGCCCCACTCCTCTTCGATTTTTGATACGGCCTCGGTAAAGCGTTTAAACTGAGCGCGGGTATACTCTTCGCCCTCCGAATCGTCAGACATGGCAAAGTGGGTGTAAACGCCCTCTATCTCAAAACCGGGAAGCTTCAAGGCTCTGACCACCTCAGAGACATCGCCCTGCTTTACATTAAATCCAGTTCGCCCCATTCCGGTCTCAAGCTTGAGGTGGACCTTCATGGTTTTTCCGGATTTTTCAAGGAGTCTGGAGATTTCCTTTGCAGATTCAAGGCTGTTTATGGTCTGGGTTGCGCCGCAATCGACCACGCGCCCAACAAACTCCGGTACTGTGCTGCAGAGAATAAGTACAGGTAGAGTTACACCGTTGTTTCTCAGATCCTCGGCCTCGTCAAGGCAGGCTACTGCAAGATAATCGCAGCCGTAGCGCTGGAGCATTTTTGCCACCTGAAAGCCGCCGTGTCCGTAGGCATTGCCTTTGACAACGCCCATAAATTTGCAGTTCTCCGGGATTCGTTGCCGCATTTTGCCGTAGTTATACTGGATTGCCGATACGGACACCTGTGCCCAGGTTCTTTTCTTAGCGTCAAGCATTTATTAACCTCTTTTTATTCAATCTTTTGTATTTGTATTTTTAGTTCTGTATTGTCGGAACTTCTTATGGAGGCAAATAGGGGCTGCATACTGACTTTCTCCTGCCAAAGCAGCATTTTGCGTCCTTGAGAGTCCTCAAGCTCGGTAACTACTACCTGCTTTCCCTGAAAAGTTTCTGTCCACGCACCCTCAAAATGCCCCTGGCGTATGAAGGTGGTAAATAAAGGCAGGGCCGTCATTGGGGAGCAGCGCCCGGAAGGGTCTGTTCCCAGAGATAGGACTGAGCCGTCATAGATAAGCTCCGTTTCTCCCTCAAGGGTGTGAGCCTTAACGCCGGAGAGCATTTCGGGGGAAAGTACTTCAAGCTGGTTTTCCTCGCCGCTTATTTTGCAGGTGAGAACAAAAACCGTTTCGCTCTCCTCGGAAAGTGCCGTTACCTCGGCGGTGATGGTACGTGTTTCCACGCCGTTAAATTCCACGCGCCAAAGCTCAAAGCTCTCCGCTAAGCGCTTACTGCCCGAACAGGCTGTAAGCAGCGCAAGGATTATCATGAGTAAAAGCAAAGCTGCTCGCCTCATATATTAATACTTATCCTCCATTTTTATCACAACTTGAGGTATTTCGTCAATAACATCTGTTGGAAGCATTGAATATTCCCCCAAACGTTCTGCGCACAAATCCCCCGCCTTTCCATGGATATAGGCCGCGCAAAGCACTGCCTGCTTTTGGGGAAGCTGACATAGCAGTGAACCGATTAAACCCGCCAGGGCATCGCCGCTGCCGCCCTTTGCCATACCTGGGTTTCCGAAGGGAACTATATAAAGCTCGCCGTCAGGGAAGGCACATATAGTATGGTGGCCCTTTAGGACGAGAACGCAGTTTCTGCTTTGTGCAAAGGCCATTGCATCGGAAGCCCTGTCGCCTGTAAGCACACCGCCGAGCTTTATGAATTCTCCCTCATGGGGAGTGAGAATCGGGGGCGTCTGGGCGCTCTTTATAAGAGCGGCGTTATTGCCGAGGGCAAAAAGACCGTCGGCATCTATCACAAGAGGCTTAGCGGAGCTTATGAGAAGCGTGCGCACAAGCTCGCTTAGTTGCTCCGAGCGGCCAAGACCGCAGCCCAGTACGCATACCGTGGAGGAGCTGAGTTTTTCCAAAATACTTGAAAGACCTGAAATAGACAGCCTGCCCTCGCCATCGTCGGGCAGGGGAAAGGGCATGGGCTCTAAAAGTCTCGTTGCGGTAATATTATATATGCTCTCCGGCACACCAAGGGAAATAAGCCCTGCTCCGCCCCGTAAGGCTGACTTGGCGCAGATAATTGGGGCACCGGTATAGCCCACACTGCCGCCGAGGATAAGGAGCTTTCCGTAGCATCCCTTATGACTTGCCCGATTGCGGCGGGGGAGTCGAAGCTCCCCGTCCTGCACGGCGAAAATGTTCTCTCCTGCCTCCCTTAGGATTTCTGAGGGAATGCCGATGTCACATATGCGCAGCTTGCCGCAACAGGCGCAGCCCGGCTCTACGAAGTGTCCGGGCTTTGCCATGGAGAAGCTAAGGGTTATGTCTGCATTCACAGCGGCGCCCAGAATTCGCCCTGTGTCTGCCTCAACTCCGCTGGCGATGTCAACTGAAGCAACGGAAGCGCTCGAACTGTTGATTAGCTTAACCGCCGAGAGAGCCGAGGAACGGAGCTCCTTGTTAAGCCCTATGCCGAAGAGCGCGTCGATAATTACGCAGCATCCCTTAACAAAATCGGACTGTTCCGCGCTGCCGGGGTCAAAGTCCTCAAGTGTTCCCCCAAGCTCCTTTAATCTAAACTCCATTTCCGCGCAGTCGCCGGTGAGCTTTTCGCGCCGACCAACAAGAAAGCAGCGGACTAAAATGCCGCGGCGCATAAGATAGACCGCTGCGCCCAGACCATCGCCGCCGTTGTTGCCACTGCCGCAAAAGATGGCGGTGCTGCGGGGTTTCCCCATAAGCTCAAGGGCGGCCTTGGCCACATGCTCTGCGGCTTTTGTCATAAGAAGGGTTGAGGGAACGCCGAAAAGATGTATGGCGCGGCTGTCGGCGTCGCGCATTTTGTCACTACTTGTAAGCTGCATAGCGCATTTCCTTTCCTGTGACTGTGGGATTGTTACTTGCAATTTGTATTTGTTATCTATATACTAATATTATAGGCTTGGCTAAAAAATTAGTCAATTTTTATCTTGCCTTTTTATGCAACATATGATAGTTTTATTTGTAGTAAATGCAGTGAAGGGGAAAATAGCGTCCCGGAACCGCGAAAGAGAATGGATGCCACCGTCTGAAAGCATTCTGCGGCAAAAGAGCTTAGTTCGCCCTGGAGCATCCGGCTAATCACCGGCGGAGTCGTACCGTTATCAGCGGCAAGAGAGCGGCTTTATGCCGAATTCGGGTGGTACCGCGGAGGAGTGTCCTTCGTCCCAAAGTATGGGGCGTTGGGCTTTTTTTGTGTTCACAAAAGAGCTTTATAGCCGTAAAATCTATTTTCATATAAGGAGTCATTACCAATGAAAGAGCAGCTTCAAAAACTAAAAGAAGCTTCACTGACCGCCATTAAGGATGCGGGCAGCATTGAAGCGCTAGAGTCACTGAGAGTTCAGTTGTTGGGAAAAAAGGGTGAGCTTACAGCCATATTAAAGCAAATGGGCAAGCTCTCCGAAGAGGAGCGCCCCGTTATGGGCCAGCTTGCAAATGAGCTTCGCCAAAAGCTCACCGACTCCATCGACAAGGCAAGGGAGACTCTTGCCGCAAAGCAGCTTGAAGAGCGCCTAAAGAGCGAAACAATCGACGTTACTATCCCCGGTACCCCCGTTAAAATCGGGAAAAAGCACCCCATGAACGCAGTGCTCGATGAGTTAAAGGAAATCTGCGTTGCAATGGGCTTTACGGTTGTTGAAGGCCCCGAGGTGGAATACGCCTCCTATAACTTCGATAAGCTTAACACCGCCGAAGGTCATCCGGCAAGGGACAGGCAGGACACCTTCTATTTTACTGATGATGACAGAATCCTTCTTCGCACTCAGACATCTCCTGTTCAGGTGCACGTTATGGAAAATCAGCCC
Organism: uncultured Oscillospiraceae bacterium; assembly: GCA_964576195.1. GTDB lineage: Bacteria > Bacillota > Clostridia > Oscillospirales > Oscillospiraceae > UBA2658. The sequence continues at coordinate 28,548 of CAZNUD010000020.1, forward strand.
CTTCCCATACGCATAGTTTCTCCCGGCCGCGTTTACCGCAAGGATGAGGTGGATGCTACCCATAGTCCCATGTTCCATCAGTTCGAGGGCCTTGTTGTGGACAAGGGCATAACCATGGGTGACCTTAAGGGCACATTAAACACAATAATAAAAAAACTATATGGCGATAACGCTGTTACACGCTTCCGTCCCCACCACTTTCCCTTTACTGAGCCTAGCTGCGAGGTGGATGTTCAGTGCTTTGAGTGCGGCGGCGAGGGCTGCCGTGTCTGCAAGGGTGAGGGCTGGATAGAAATTCTCGGCGCCGGAATGGTCCACCCCAAGGTGCTTGAGGGTTGCGGTATTGACAGCTCAGTCTATTCCGGCTTTGCCTTTGGCATGGGCGTTGAGCGCCTGGCAATGCGCAGGTTCAACATTTCGGACCTTCGCCTGATCTACGAAAATGACATCCGCTTTCTTGGGCAATTCTGAGGTTCCTTACTGCGGCATTGGTCACTAGAAAATTACTAAATTATACGCCTTGAGTGAAAGGAAGAATAATAATGGTACTATCCAGAGAATGGCTGTCCGAATTCACGGACATAAAAGCTACTGATAAAGAATATTGCGACGCCATGACCCTCTCCGGTTCTAAGGTCGAGGGCTTCAAGGTTGTCGGTGAGGAAATTTCCAACGTAGTAGCTGGACGAATAAAAAGCTTGGAGCGCCACCCGGATTCCGACCACATGTGGATATGCTCTGTGGACGTGGGAAAGAGCCAGCCTGTAATCATCGTTACCGGCGCTCAAAACTTGCAAGAGGGCGACTTCGTCCCCGCCGCACTGGACGGTGCGACCCTCCCGGGGGGAGTGGTCATCCGCAGCGGTAAGCTTCGCGGTGTTGAGAGCTGCGGCATGCTCTGCTCTGTAAAGGAGCTTGGGCTTACTGTCTACGACTTCCCATATGCCATTGAGGACGGCATTTTTGTACTAAGTGACGACCCTGAGCTTAAAAACAATTTGAAGACCGGGGATGATGTTAAGACTGTTTGCGGACTGGGCGACACAGTTGTAGAGTTTGAAATCACAAATAATCGCGCAGACTGCCTTTCTATTATCGGCCTTGCCAGGGAGAGTGCCGCCACCTTCGGCGCGGAGTTAAAGCTCCACACCCCCCTTGTAAAAGGCGGAGCCGGCAATGTGGCAGACTATCTTAGCGTTGAGATTGCTGACAAGAATCTCTGCCCCCGTTACACCGCAAAGATGGTTAAGAACATTAAAATTGCCCCCTCACCGAAGTGGATGCGACAGCGCCTTCGTGATAACGGTATTCGTCCCATTAATAACATCGTGGATATTACAAACTATGTTATGCTGGAGTACGGCCAGCCTATGCACGCTTTTGACTATGCCTGTGTTAAAGGTAATAAAATAGTTGTCCGCAAGACGTCGGCGGGGGAGACCCTTAGGACCCTTGACGGCAGCGAAAGAGCGCTTGCCACCGATATGCTGGTCATAGCCGACGAAAAAGAGCCTATCGGGATTGCCGGCGTTATGGGTGGTGGCAACAGCGAAATTACAAGCGACACTGAGATGATAGTGTTCGAGTCGGCAAATTTTAACGGTACCTCTGTTAGAAAGACCGCCATTGCCCTAGGCATGCGCACAGACGCTTCTGGACGCTTTGAAAAGGGCCTTGATATAATGAACACCATACCTGCCGCTGAGCGCGCCTGTGAGCTGGTGGAGCTTTTGGGCGCCGGTGAAGTGCTTGACGGAACCATTGACGTTATGGCAGGGGAGCACAACCCCATGCGTTTGCCCTTAGAGCCGGAGAAGATAAACGCCCTTCTTGGCACCGACATTGACCGGAACTTCATGGTCAAGGTGCTGGAGAAGCTTGACTTTACCATGGAAGGCGATGATATCTGTGTACCCTCCTTCCGTCAGGACATTGAACATTACGCAGATATTGCCGAGGAGATCGCCAGATTCTATGGCTACGACAAAATTGTTCCCACGGTTTTCAAGGGCGCTGCAACTAAGGGCGGCTATGACGATAAGCAGAACTTTGAAGCCGACATAAGCGGCTTTTGCCGAGGCATGGGTTACTACGAGGTAATGACCTACTCCTTCGGTAGTAAGACCGCATGGGACAAAATTTATTTGCCCGCAGACAGCGAACTGCGCCATGCCTTTGTTATCCAGAACCCTTTAGGCGAGGATACAAGCGTTATGCGCACTACCGCTCTTCCATCAATGCTGGATGTTTTGACAACAAACCTTTCAAAGCGCAACATGGAAGTTAAGCTTTTTGAGCTTGCCACCGTCTACCTGCCGGAGAAAAACTGTGAGCTTGCAAACGAGCGCACTATCCTTAATCTTGGTGCATATGGTCAGGCCCAGAACTTCTTTACTCTCAAGGGCAGCGTAGAGGCCCTAATGGACTCACTTCGCATTAATAAGCTAAGCTTTAAGTCCCTTTCGGATGTTGCTGCCTATCACCCGGGGCGTTGCGCAGCCATCTATTGCGGAGATGTTTTGCTTGGTGTCATGGGTCAAATACATCCGTTGGTCTGCGAGGTTTACGGCATGAACACAGATGTGTTCGCAGCGGAGCTAAACGTTGCGAACATGATGTCCTGCCGTGCAGGGGACCCCAGCTACACACCTCTGCCAAAGTATCCTGCCATTACACGGGATATTGCCGTTGTCTGCGATAACTCCATAACTGTTGCGGAGCTCATGGATACCATGAAAGCCGCAGGCGGTGAGTATTTAGAGAGCTGCAAGCTCTTCGATATCTATACCGGAGCGGGTATTCAAACAGGCAAAAAGAGCCTTGCATTTTCCCTGTCCATACGGGCGCAGGATCAGACACTTACCTACGAGCATGCCGAGGAAATTGTTCATGCAATCTTAGCAAAATTGGAAAAAGTCCACGGAGCTGTAATAAGATAGGGAGTTTTGAGCTAAAATGTAACTGAACGGTAATATTTTATCGCTTTACTCTTTGGATTTTTTTGCTATAATAAGGGCATGCATAAGAAGGAGGGCTGTAAGTATGGAGGATGCAACGCGCAAGTTTAACATCATTGACAATAAGACGGAAACCAAGGAAATTCTGTCCTCCGTCTATAACTCTCTGGTAGTTAAGGGTTATAACCCCATTAATCAAATTGTAGGCTACATTTTGTCTGAGGACCCGACCTACATTACAAACTATAACAATGCCAGAAGCCTTATCTGCCGTTTAGATAGGGACGAGCTTCTTCACGAGCTGGTTGTCAGCTACCTTGAAAAATAGTGAAAAACAGAAAAAATCCGCGTCTGAAAACAGATGCGGATTTTTTCTGTTTGCTCTTGACATTTGGAGAAAAAAAGGTATAATAACACTTGCGCTGTAAAAATGCAGTAAATATAGCGGGATTGTGTAAAGGTAGCACGACAGACTCTGACTCTGTTTGTGAGGGTTCGAATCCTTCTCCCGCTGCCATAAAGAAAGCCTGTAGTTGCAATAACTACAGGCCTTTTTTAGGCCTTTTTTTGCTTAGAAACGAGGTGTTTTCCCTTTACAGAAATTATGCTTGTTTTATGCCCTCAAAATAGCTCTGCATTCTCGCCGCGCTATTTTCTTGCATGCGCTTTGAAGGAGCTAAAAATGAGTACGACGGAATTAGCGGTAAAGGTCAATGAACCTAGGGAGCTATAAGCCCTCACAGCAGAAACTGAGCAGGAGGAAGAGGCTAAAGCATGCTATCAAAGCGCACATGGGCTCACAGGACGAACTGAGAGGGGGCGGGTACAGAGCGATGTGGGAATCAGTAACAGCGCAGAGGCTCGATACGGTAGTATAATATTTTTTGTATAAAGCATCAAGCGATCATTTTTCCGTCAGGAAACTTGTTCGCGTTTTCTAGACATAAACGCCTTAGCATTTTTAGGCTGCAATTATTACGGCCACAGGTGCTATCTTTATCGAAAGCTTTTGTTATATTGGATATGAGCTAACGCCATATTGCTTCTTCCGATAGTATCAGGTACAAATTATTAGCACAGGCTTCTTCTGTGGTATCCTCTTCAATTTCACCTATTGCTTTTACAGCAGCCATGTAGTTGGCAATTTCTTTTACAAAATAAAAAACTCCAAAATAAACATTAATCAACAAAGGTTTTTTAGGTGTATCACTCCGATCGTTTCTCGATTTTTTGGCCTTGACATTTGACATATCCCATTCTCCATCGGCGTTCTTCTATGATTCTTGTTGTACTTAACTTTCAATTACCGTATTGAACATAATTTATAATTTTACACCAGAAATTGCAACAATCAATATTTTTAGGTTACACGCAGTATAACGCATAATACATTAGCATTATAGAAAAGCGGTTGTAGCTTCAGCGTGTAATAAAGGTTAACGGACGAAGGTCCTATTTTTTCTGTAAAGGGAGAGTAGGCAAATAATAGAAATTAAAAAAACCCTCAGGGATTTAACCGCGGGGCTTGATTTTTATTGAATGTATGGTTATTTGTTTCCGTATAACTGCTTCCTGAGCGCATTTACATCATCTTGTCGGACTTCCGTTTTTGTTGCCGTTAGAAGGCGCACGTGATAATGCCAACAACGGAAAGAAGAACCGTAAATATGTCTGCCATAATTTTGCAACGAGATAATTGTGATACGTGCAATGACGGCTAAAAACAGATAAATAATATACCTCATAGGCACATCTGAAAGGGTGGATCTCCTTTTGTAAGTGGTAAGATAAAGTACACACTTTGG
>CAZNUD010000021.1:0-32485 GCA_964576195.1 uncultured Oscillospiraceae bacterium
CGGTGATTGCTATTGTTCTAATTCTGTCCATAATTTTTCCTCCATAGTAAAAATTATATAAATAAAGCCGCAAACACGGCACTATTTTCATCTTTTAGCCCCTCAGAGTTCGCAGCGGGGTAATACAGTAGTCTTATCTTTTATGGTAAATCTCTGCTTTATATCAACCACGACCGTAGTGGTCAACACTACGGTCGTGGCAGCGATAAGTATAAATACGCCGATTATGCGTCCTTGGTGAAATTGTGTGCGCCAACGACGGATTCCATGTACTCGCCGATCTGAGCGCGCAGTTCGTCGTTGCTCTTGTAGCGGGGGTCAATAGCGTCAACGTCGACATACAGGGTGGGAATGTTATACTTCTGCTGGATGAAGTCGGTAACAATCTTGCCGGATGCCCAGGTGTGCTTGCAGCCAACGTGACCCATGAAGATGGATACGTTGACCTTGTACTCATCGTACATATTGTCAATAACCTTGAGCCAATACTCGGTCGGACCGGTAGCGCCGTGGATCATGGGAACGAGCAGCATGGACTTTGCAGTCTGATACTTAACAGCTTCCCAGTTGTCCAGATCATCAATGATAACACCGTCCTGATAGCCGAAGCCGTCCATAACGGTGATAGCGCCGTAGGTCTTTTCCATCCAGTCCATGATACCGGTGTTGGACCAAAGCATGTTCTGCATGAGGCATACACGGTAAGGCTGCTCGCCGCCGGGGCACTTGGTGGCGGTCATGCCCATGTCAGCAAGCATGTTTGCCATTTCAAGCTGAGTTGTGAGCATATCAATAACTTCCTGAGTACCTGCAAGAGGAGCGATGATCTCGTTGAGAACGAGCATACGGCCGGGCAGTACGCAAGGATCCTTCTTACGGAGGTCAGCAAGCTGCATGAGCAGTTTATAAGCCTCGTTGGATTTTTCGTTGATTTCCTTAAGCTTTGCCTTACGCTCATCGTCCCACTTTAGACCTGTTAATTTTTCCATCCAGGGGATGAAAGCTTCAATCTGGTCTGCAACATACTGGAAGCCCTTCTCGTCATGACGGAAGGGGCAATCGAAGGTGTAGCAGGGGCAGTCATAAAGACGCTCCATCATGGGGTAAGCGATACGTGCGGAGTCGCAGGGAACTGTAGCATGAACGAAAGCGTCAAGATTAACGCCCAGCTCACCCTTGAGAGCAACACCAAGCTGTGCCTTGTCAATAGCGCACATGCTGGTAGGTGCATGTTTCTCGGTCTCGTCGATGTAACGGCTGCAGAGGTCTTCCATGGAAGCGATACGAGTGGGGATAGTATCGAAGAAGAATGGAACGCAGTCGAATGCACGAAGTATGGTTACAGGTACAGGGCCGCCGAAGCCAACGAGCTTCTTGCCGTTCTTGTGTGCGTCGCGGATTTCTTCCCATGTGAACTTCTGAATATCAACAGTCCACATAATCTCAGGCATGCCCTTGGAGAGCATATGCTGATAAATGCTGTCAACCTGGTCGCAAGTCAGCTCAATCATGTTGACCGGCTTAGTGGGATCAAAGTTCTGTTTAGGTGTCTTAGCCATAATATGTTCCTCCTTCTTACTTCTCTAACATTTCGATGAACGCTTCAGCACGGATAGCAAGCTGGCCAGCATTTGCCATATGCTCTTCGCGCTCAACCTGCAGCATGGGAACGCCTATTGCCTTGAGGTCGGGCTCCAAGTAATAGGACTCGCCGCCCCAGCATTCGCAGTTCTGCATCTTTGCGTAAACTACGCCCTGAACGCCATATTCCTTGCACATATCCACGATTTCCTTGTGGATGGCAGGACGGTTGTCCAGCTCGCGGGGGCAGGTGTTGCGGGTCATGTAGTAATTTGCGATGGAACCTAAAACGTCTTTATCGTCAATGACGATAGGATTGCCGAAGGTTCTCTGTCCGAAGCAGTTGTAATCAGCTACAACGATACCACCCTTGTCCTCTATAACCTTGATGAATTCAGGGTTGTCAAGGGCAGAGCCGATAAGCATCAGGCGTGCGCGGCCGGTTACGGGCTTGCGGGTCTTGGCCTCTGCCAGGAATTCTTTAAGCATGGCATTATACTCATCAACAGTGGTATCGCATTGTGCAAGGCATATAGAAAGAACCTCAGCGCCGCTGACGACGGGGTCCTTCTCCTTGCGGAGAGCATAGAGCTCTGCAATAAGCTTGCGGGTCTCATTGGTCTTCTCAACGGCAGCCTTCAGGCCTTCATCGGTAACCTTGTGACCGCTGTACTCGCCAATTTTGTTGGCCAATTCCTGAAGTTCTTCCTTGTAGAACTTAACGCTCAGGTCGCTGTACATGCGGGGAGCGCCAATGAAGAAGGCAAAAATGTCCTTTTTATTGATGTTCTTGCAAATGTGCTCCCAGTTGTCGATGATACGGGCCTGCATCATGCAGCCCTGTGCCTGTACAAGGCCGTCGAGCTCATAAGTGCCGTTCATCAGATACTGGAGGATAGAGCGTGCGTAGCTGCAAGAGAAGCTGGACATCCAAGCTTCAGCGTCACTACTGTCAACGCAGTCGGTTGCGCGAAGGCGAACGGGAAGCACGTCAGCGGCGTAGAGAATTTCCTCGGGAACGTGGCAGCAAACATAGCCCATTGCCTTCTTGCCGGATGCTTTCCATGCCTTTGCAGAATCGTTTGAAATCTTGGTATCGAATAATTTCTGGTAACTCATGTGTGTCCTCCTTTATTATATTGGGGAAAATAATTCTAAGCTCGCAGCAACAGACGGGCAAGTCTCCATTCTGCCCCCTGTAGCGAGTTAAAATTCGCGTGTTTTACTTCTCACCAAGAGAAGCCGATTGCTTCCACCTTGCAGGCAGCCACGCAAAGCTCTTCTTTACCTTCTGCCTTGCAACGTGCACAATCGGTTTGCAAAGTGTTTCGGGCATCCTCTCTAATGATGACTACCTCATCGTCAAAATCATCCAGTTCAATCACAAAAAGCTTCTCAGGACATGCTGAAATACAGCTCTTATCCTCACATTCTGCACATTTTGCCGTGTCAATCCTGATGTAGTAGTGACCTGAGCCGTCCTCATAGCCATAGTTCGCTATCACGACATTCGCCTCCTTCAAATTGCAATATGTTGTTAATTTATTCCCTCTCTCAAAAAAGCATGGCGGGAACGGAGATTGCTCCGGCTCCCGCCGTTGCGTTTTTTCCGCTAATATTAATTTGCTGCTGCTTCCTTGGCTCTCTTCTTCTCGACCATGTCCTTTGCTATGAGGCCTGCGCCCACAGCACCGGCGATCTGAGTGTCCCACTTGGGCTGAAGAGACTCCACTCCCATAAGACGCTCAATTCTTTTAACAACGCCCTTGTTCTTTGCTATACCACCGGTTATCGCAAAATCGGGTTCCATACCGTTGCGCTCCAAAAGGCGGGTAACGCGCAGTGCCATAGCGTGGCAGTAAGAAGCAAGAACCTTTTCCTTTGTCCAGCCTGAGCGCATAAGCTTAGTAGCCTCGCTCTTAGCAAAGATAACACAGGTGGATGAAACCGGGGGTGGCTCTTCATCTATCTGGAACGACATTTCGCCGATGTCTTCAACCCGAACAGCCAGAAGGTTTGCAATAACCTCCATGCCGCGACCGGTACCGGCTGCACACTTATCATTCATCATAAAGCTGGTAACAGCGCCCTTTTCGTCGCAGTGGATTGCCTTGCAGTCCTGGCCGCCCATATCGAGAATGGTACGGATGGTGGGTCCGTAAATGAAGTTTGCGCCACGAGAATGGCAGGTGATCTCTGTAACAGTTTTGTTAGAAAAAGGCACGTTAACACGACCATAACCTGTACCTATTGTATAAACAATATCATCAAGTGTCAAGCCAGTATCCTTCATAGCCCAGTTAATTGCACTGATGGCGGAATCGGGGCTGTTAGAGCCCGTTCTCATGTTGGAATAAGCGTAGGGAATGCCATCGGCAAGAATAACGGCCTGAGTGCTCGTAGAGCCGATATCAACACCAGCAGTTATCAGGCTACCTCGCCAGTCGGGAATGTCAGGGTTCTTCCAGTTGGACTCGGTCCATCTCCAGTATTCAACTTTTTCAATTTCAGCCATGGTATTTTCCTCCGTATTTAATTCTCGGTTCCGAAGATAGCTGCACCAATTGCGCTGGCAATTTGATTATCTTCGGGAACCCTAATTTCTCTCTCGAAAACCTTAGACATGCAGCTAACCAGACCCTTGTTGAAGCCCGGACCGCCTATTAGGGTGTACTTGTCGGTAAGGCCAACTCTGCGGATCATGGAAGCGATACGGTTGGAAATACCCATATGCACGCCATATGCGATATCTTCAATAGATTCCTTGGCGTGGATAAGAGAAATAACTTCAGACTCTGCAAAAACAACGCACTGAGCGTTGGTAGCAAGCTCCTTTTTGTGGCGCAGGGAGTATTCGCCCATTTCTTCGATGGAGATCTGAAGGGCGCGGGCCATAGCCTCAATGAAAGTACCTGCACCGGATGCGCACTTATCGTTGACTTCATATTTCATGCAAGTGCCATCGGGGTTGAGACGAATGACACGGCAACTGTCAGCGCCTATATCAATAACAGTCTCGGTGTCGGGGTAAGCGTTCTTTGCTCCGCGGCAGGCAGCACCAACCTCGTTAACCTCGGCATCGCCCCACTTGACGATCTCACGTCCAACACCGGTGATAACAGTTTTATGAAGGTCTTCCTTGGCAATTCCTGCGTCACTAAGAATCTTCTCAAGAACATTCTTAGCTGCAAGATCTGCGTCGAACTCTGTGGGAATGATTGTCTTTGCGACAACTTTGCCATCTTTTAGAATGGCTCCCTTGGTGTTCAGACTGCCACAATCGATTCCTGCGGTAATCATATATACGTTCCTCCTTTATATGCTATGCCGTACCCAAACCTGTATATGTAATGATTGGACGGCATTAGGGTCTGTATAATTAAAGAGCAAACTATGTGCCAAAATATTTGCCCTGTGAATTTTTTAGTTTTTTAACAAAATCTAAGTCGTATTATTGTATAAAGTGACATATTACCCGTGATTAAGCAAGCTTATTATGAAACTCTTTTTTCGTTTCATTCCGCCAAGACTCGACTCTTAAGTATCCAAGGCGACACTTAATATCGTGTCTGATATGTGTCAATCTTGTTTCGTGAATGTATCTGTATCAATTTTTTCGCTAAAAAGCGGCTCTTTTCTTTTATCGCCCACATGCTTCTCTGAATTATCAGAGCTTTTTCTTCTAAAAGTGTATCGGTTAAAAAGCTTTAAATGCTACACACTACTCACACATCTGGCACAAGTAGCACTTTTTCACAACATAGGCGGGAGCCGAAGCTCCCGCCTGTCTGTGTTTGCAATAAGTAAGTAAAATTACTTGTTGACAACAGTGTCCATGTACTCGCTGATAGCAGCCTTGATTTCGTCGGGGCTCTTGTAGCGTCCGTCGATACCGTCGACATCGAGGTACAGGGAGGGGATACCGTACTTGTTCTGGATCATGTCGGTAACCATCTTTGCAGATGCCCAAGTGTGCTTGCAGCCGATGTGGCCAACGAACAGGGAAACGTCGGGTTCGTACTCTTCGAAGATCTTGTCTACCAAGTATACGAAGTTCTCGCTGGGGCCTGCAGCGCCGTGAATCATCGGGTTGTTCTGCATCTTCTTTGACATGGTGAGATAGCAATCGCGAGGATTGTTGAGATCCTGATACAAATCTCCGTGCTGGAAGCCGAAAGCGTCCATAACAGCAACAGTATCATACTCTTTTTCGAGCCAGTCCATAACACCGGAGGAGGACCACAGCATGTTCTGAAGGAGAGCTGCTCTGTGCTTCTCGCCGTTGACGCAGGGACCCATGCCAAGCTCAATGAGCATTTGGCCGGTCTCAAGCTCTCTCTGGAGAAGCTCTGCCATTTCGGGGAAGCAAGCCATTGCGTTGGATGTTCCGTTGAGAACCAGCATACGGCCGGGCAGCGGGCAGGGCTTATTCTTACGCAGGTCGGCGCACTTGCCCTGAAGTTCATAGGTCTTGTTGGAGTTTTCCATAGCGACCTTCAGCTTATCGTAGTCAAGCTTCGTGCCGGTCAGTTCTTCCATGAAGGTTATGAACTGCTCGGTCTGGTCGGCCAGATAGTTCAGGCCGCGCTCGTCACGACGATAAGGATAGTCGAAGGAGAAGGTGGGAACCTTCATCAGTCTTTCCATATTGGGGTATACAACGCGGGAAGAGTCGCAGGGAACTGCGGAATATACGAATGCGTCGGGGGTGGAGCCGTACTGATCATCAAGCAGTGTGCCAAGATAGGTCTTGCACAGGCCACAGGTGGTCTGGGGTACGTATCTCTCCGCGGAGTCAATGAACTTACCTGTCAAAACAGGGTTCGGAGACAGACGGATAGGAATAGTATCAAGGTATACGGGGATGCAATCGAATGCAACAATAATATCAACAGGAACCGGACCGCCGAAGAACACGAGCTTCTTGCCGGACTTCTGTGCGTCACGATAGTTGTGCCACATGACGGACTGAATTTCCAGTGTCCACAGCAGATCAGGGTTTCTTTCCGTCATGCGCTCTATTTGACCTTCGACCTTCTGACAGCAGAAGTCAAAAACTGAAAGTTCTCCGCGCATTACGGCATCTTCTAATCTGGTATCTCTAGCCATTTAAGTATCCTCCCTTTCCTAATTTTCAATCATTTCAATGAAGGCTTCTGCACGTATAGCAAGCTGACCTGCATTAGCAAGGTGCTCTTCGCGCTCAACCTGAAGCATCGGGATGCCGATGGCCTTAAGGTCAGGCTCGAGGTACAGGGACTCGCCGCCCCAGCACTCGCAATACTGCATCTTCTCGTAGACAACGCCGTCAACCTTGTATTCTTTACAGGCGTCCACTATCATCTTCTGGAGCTCAATTCTGTTGTCCATCATGCGCGGGCAGAGAATACGTTCCAGATAGTACCTAGCTACGGACGTAACGAGGTCGCCCTCAATTTCCAAGTCATGGGCGAAGGGTCTGCTGCCGTGGCAAAGGGCGTCGTTTACGAAGAGTCCACCCTTATCCTCAATTATCTTGAGGTAGCTCGGGTTATCTAATGCAGAGCCAATGATCATCAGGCGTGCGCGTCCTGTGTCGATGGGGGCGCGTTTCTTGACGTCAGCCAAGAATGCCTTGAGCATTTCTATGTACTCTTCAACTGGGTAATCGCAGTAAGAAAGGGTGACCTTTAGCATATCTTCGCCGTTGATAACCGGCTTATCAGCCTTGCGCAGAGCATACAGCTCGCGGATCAGTCTGCGTACCTCGTTGTGCTTGTCGATAGTTGCCTTAAGCTTCTCATCAGTGAGCTTGTTTCCGCTAAACTTTTCCAAACCAGCAACTAGATCTTTAATCTCTTCTACATAGTAGTCGACCGCTAGGCTGTTGGTCTTGTACATACGGGGCGCGCCAATCTGCTTAAAGAACTTGCCAGCCTTGGTAACATTAATGTCCTGATACTCAGCGTTGTCAAAGCAACGAGCTGCCATCATGCAACCGTCACTGGTGACAAGACCGTCGAGCTCATAGGTGCCGTTCATCCAATACTGCAGCATACCTCTAGCGTGGCTGCAGCTGAATGTAGACATCCAAGTATCAGCATCGGGGCTCTCGGTGCAATCGGTAGCTCTCAGACGGACAGCCATAATGTCCAGTGCATCCATGATTTCAACTGGAACGTGGCAGCAAATGAAACCAATAGCTTTTTTTCCTTTTGCTCTCCAGGCCTTAACCGCTTCTTGGTTAACACCTGATTCAAATAACTTCTGGTAATCCATGTGTCTCCTCCTTTTTTGTTCTTGGGTCATAATTCGACTTATGATCCAGTCGCACAGTTGCGAAAGAACCAAAAGTTAAATCATAAATTAATACACCGTCGGGGCACGGCGGTGCGCGCAGTAAGCCACAACTGCGCATATAATATTTTACAGTCGCTTGTCCAAAAAGTCAATTCCCGAATAAATTTTGCGCATTTCAACTATAATTCCCATTTGCAATTGTGAAATAGAGCAAGAAAGGTGGTTATTAATGTCTCAGGCAAGCCGTATTTAAATAAAAGCTGCACTTTTATTTGATTTTTTCCCCTATTTTCCTACTCAATAAAAAGCGAAGACAGTAATTCTGCCCCCGCTTTTTATCACAAAATCTGCTTCTGATTATTTCATTACGACTGTTTCAAAATACTCCGCAATCTGGGCCTTGATTTCTTCATTGGACTTATAACGTCCATCTATAGCATCAAGATCCAAATATAGGGTTGGCAGGCCGTACTTGTCCTGAACAAGGTCAGAAACCATCTTTGCAGAGGCCCATGTGTGCTTACAGCCCACGTGACCCAGAAACATTGATACATTGGGGTCATATTCCTCAAAAATCCTATCCACCAATCCAAGGTGGTACTCGGAGGGGCCGGAGGCGCCGTGGATCATTGGGTTGGCCTGGAAGTGCTTGCCCATGGTCTTAAAGCAGTCACGTCTGTCGTCCATATGCTCAAACATAGGTCTGCCCTGGAAGCCAAAGGCATCCATAACTGCCACAGCTCCATATTCACGCTCCATCCAGTCCATAATGCTTGCCGCACCCCAAATCATGTTCTGCAGCATAGCCACGCGGTATTTTTCTTCCGGCTGAGCAGCGCCCATTCCAAGGTCGATCATCATCTGCCCGGCCTCTAGCTCGCCTTTGTAAACCTCGCTCATTTCAGGATAACAGGCCACAGCGTTGGTGGTGCCGTTGAGAACCAGAAGGCGTCCCGGAAGCGGGCAGGGCTTATGCTTGCGCATTTCCGCGCACTGACGCTGAAGGTCAAAGTTGATGTTAGACTGATTCATATAGTATTTCAGCGTATCCCAGTCAAGCTTTTTGCCGGTGTTCTCCTCCATGAAGTCAACAAAGCGCTCCATTTGGTCAGCCATGTATTCATAGCTGCGCTCATCCCTGCGGAAGGGCATATCGAAAACGAAGGTGGGAACCCCCATCATCTTAGCCATTGCCGGATATGCCAAACGTGAGGAGTCGCAAGGAACGGAGTTATATACAAAGATATCCGGCTTTACGCCATAAGCGCCGGAAATCCACGCGCCCAGTTCGGTCTTGTCAAGGCCGCACATAGTTGGGGCAACATACTCCTCGGCCTTGTCTATGTACTTTGCGGTGATGGCGGGGTTTGTGGAAAGACGGAAGGGGATGGTATCAAGGTAGAACCCGAAACAGTCGAAGGCCGCAATAATCTCCGTGGGCACAGGGCCGCCGTAAAAAACCAGCTTCTTGCCGTTTTTCTGGGCGTCACGATAGCCGTCCCACATAAACCTCTGTATCTCCATAGTCCAAAGCATTTCGGGGTGCTTCTCTCTCATACGCCCAAGGGACGAGTCAATTCTCGCGCAAGCGAATTCGGTTATACTCATTTCTCCGGAGAGAACCTTTTGTTCCAAAAGTCTCATTTCTTCAGATGCCATTTTTTTAGCCCTCCTTACTAGACTCGATCATCTCAACAAAGGCTTCTGCACGTATGCCCAGCTGGCCCTCATTGGACATCTGTTCCTCACGCTCAACGGTAAGCACAGGGATTCCGGCATCCTTAAAGCGGTTCTGGTAATATGCTGCCTCGCCGCCCCAGATCTCGCAATACTGCATGCGCTGATAGATGATACCGTCAACCCGCCATTCCTTGCAAGCATCCATAATATAGTTGTTAATGTCAAAGTGCATTTCCATCATGCGCGGACAAACAAGACGGTTAAGGTAATACCTGCAAATGGAACCCAAAACATCCTTATCGTCAATTTCACATGGCACGTTAAATCCACGGTTGCCGAAGCAAAGAGAGTCGTTAACAATAAGTGCGCCCTTGCTTTCTATAAGCTCCATATATTTAGGGTCATCAAGACCCGAGCCAATAATCATTACTCTTGCGCGGTAGTCGTCTATGGGCTTGCGTCCTTTTGCTTCCGCCAAAAAGGCTTTCAGCAACTCCACATACTCGTCAATTGGCATATTTGTGTATGCCAAGGTGATTTTAAGACAATCTGTACCGCTTATAACCGGGTGCTCGGCCTTGCGCAGCTCATAAAGCTCTGCAACCAGCCGTCTTGCCTCGTTTAGCTTTTCGCAGGCCGCCTTGAGCTTCTCCGGGGTTACCTTGCTGCCGGAGAGCTCCTCCAACTCATGTATAAGGTCGGTAAGCTCCATTCGGTAAAAGTCAAAGGATTCCTTGCTGATAAGCCTAGGCGCGGCAACTTGGCGAATGAACTTGCCGTACTTGTTTTTGACGTCAATGTACTTTGCGTTGTCGTAAACTCTGGAGGCCTGCATACAGCCGTCGGTGGTAACAATGCCGTCAAGCCTCTTGTAGGGTCCGTCAAGCCAATACTCAAGCAGGCCTCTAGCAAAGCTACAGCTAAAGCTTGACATCCAAGCCTGCGCTTGAGATGAATCAACGCAGCCGGTAGCTCTCATGCGGACAGGAAGAATATCCGCCGCATAGAAGATTTCCTCCGGAACGTGGCAGCAAATGACACCCACAGCCTTTTTTCCCTGTGCTTGCCACGCCTTCACAGCTTCATCGGAAATGTCCGAATTGAAAAGTTTCTGGTAATCCATTTTTCTCCTCCTGTTTTTTGTTCTTCCGGGCAAAGCCCATCTTCCACAGTTTCTCCCGGAGCCTTTGGGGTTCTAGTGTGCTAAAGCTCAACCGTGCTAATGTTCATAATCAATTAGTTATTAATACATTCCATTTAATACTCTATTCCTTTGTTCGTATTAGCGCAAGGGCTTTTAGACTAAAATGCAACTTTTTGTGTAAAATGTATTAAAATATTAGCTCCAAATTTTTCATGCATTAAAATCTCTTTTATCGCACTATTGACATTGCACAATTCCCGACATAAAATTTAATTAATTTAAACACAAAAGTAGGTGACTTCTTTGCACATTCCCTCCTCCGCAACACAAGAACTTGACGTTCTCCGCTTCTCTGACGCCCTCAACAGCCATAGCCCTGTAATAGACTACGACCCCGAGAAATGGCTGTATGTGCCGGATTTCTATTCTGAATACCGTTACATTCTGGGCACTCGGGGAAAAAGCCCGTTAATCTGTATCGGCATAAATCCCTCCACTGCAAGGCCTGACGATTTGGATAACACTTTAAAATCCGTTTTCCGCATAGCGTCCGGCAACGGCTACGACAGCTTTATCATGTTCAATGTCTATGCCCAGCGCGCCACCTGTCCCGACCATATGGACAAAGTGTTTAATCAGGCGCTTCACGAGGAAAACATGAAGGCCTTCCAGTACATACTCTCCGGCGTTGATAGCTCCCGGCGCCCGGCCATCTGGGCAGCATGGGGAGCAATTATCGAAAAGCGCCCCTACCTTACTAACTGCGTACGGGATATGGTGGAGATCGGTGAACAATACAATGCCCTTTGGCTCAAAGCCGGCAAATGCTCCATAAAAGGCCATCCTCACCATCCCCTATACCTAAAAAAAGACTCACCCACCGAGCCTTTTGACGTTATCGCTTATCTAAACTCCATTTGATTTTCTAAACATATGCTTCTCCCATGCTGTTTTACCTGACTTTACTCCAGAATTAATATACATTTGTAAATGCCTTGCTTCTTTTTACTGTTTTCCACTGGCATATATTAATGTATAAAATGTCAAAATAACCACTGATGCGCTTTTCCTCCCGTGTTTTTTTGCGGATTGATAGAATATTTCATTTTTGATTTACGCACCCGAGCTTTTCGTTTATACTGTTTTAGGTTATATTAAAATATGTATAAAAGTAAAGATGCGCAGTTAACGTTAAATGTGCACGGAGGGTAAAATGGGTGTAGCAAATATTGTATCAATGTTTGGCGCAGTCGCTATGTTCCTGTATGGAATGTCCACCATGACCGATGGTTTGGAGAAGCTCTCCAGCGGCCGGTTGGAGGGAATTCTCGAAAGCCTGACAAGCAATGTATTCAAGGGCGTACTTTTGGGCGCCATGGTAACAGGGCTTATTCAAAGCTCCGCCGCCACAACCGTCATGTGCGTGGGCTTTGTTAACGCCGGCATCATGCGGCTGAGACAAACCGTTGGCATAATTATGGGCGCCAATATAGGCACTACCGTCACCGCCCAACTGCTCCGCCTGGGCGACATTTCCTCAGATGCTTTGGTCCTTCAGCTTTTGAAGCCTTCTTTTCTCGGCCCCATACTGGCGGTTTTCGGCATAATCCTCTACATGTTCATCTCTGGGGGCAAGAAAAAGACCATTGGCCAAATTGCCTTGGGTCTGGGCTTGCTTTTTATCGGTATGCAAACCATGGAGCTTGCCGTTGCCCCCCTTCAGGAAATTCCCGAATTTCAGGCCTTGTTCGTTAAGTTTTCCAATCCCGTTTTAGGAATATTGGTGGGCATGGTTGTTACAGCCCTGCTTCAAAGTTCCTCCGCCTCCGTAGGCATTTTGCAGGCCGTTGCATCCACCGGAATAGTCAGCTTCAGCATGGCTTTTCCCATCATTATGGGACAGAACATAGGAACCTGTATAACCGCCATTCTCTCAAGTATCGGAGCTAGCAAGAACGCAAAACGGACCGCCGCCCTGCATCTCCTCTTTAACGTGCTGGGCACTGTGATCTTTCTTATTCTCCTCTATGCCTGTAACGCTTTATTCAAGTTTGATTTCTGGGAAACGACCATGTCCCGCGGAAGCATAGCCAACGTCCACCTTCTCTTTAACGCGTCCTGCACCATCATGCTCCTCCCCTTTAATAAACAGATGGTCATGATAGTCAAAAAAATTGTACCGGGCGATACCGAGGAGCGCGAGCTGTGCGTTTTGGACGAACGCTTCCTTTCCTCCCCATCCCTAGCTCTGGAAAAATCCAGAGATGCCGTCAACCAAATGGGCGATTTTGCAAAAGAAAACTACCAGCTTGCAGTTGAAATCCTTGATCGCTTCGATCCCAAAAAACTTGAACGCCTCAATGAAAATGAGATTGCCATTGACAAAATGGAGAACCTTCTGGACAACTACCTTGTCAAGCTCACCGACCGCGCCCTCTCCGGCGAAGAGAGCATCGCTGTCTCTGAGCTTCTGCACACTCTTTCCGATTATGAGCGCATTGGAGACTACATTATAAATCTTACCGAATCCGCCTGCACCCTGCATTCTCGCGGTATCACCTTTTCAAACCGCGCCAAAAACGAACTTTTCTACCTAACCAGTGCTGTTGGGGACGCCCTTGAAAAAGCCGTGGCCTCCTTTGAGAACCGAAGCCGCAGCATAGCCTTGCAGGTGGAGCCCATTGAGGAAGTGGTGGACCTTCTCAACGATGAGCTTAAAAACCGCCATATCGAGCGTTTAAAGCGCGGCGAATGCACAGTTGAGCTGGGCACACAGTTCCTTGAGCTTATCATCAACCTTGAGCGCATTTCAGACCACTGCTCTAATGTTGCCATGTATGTCATCCGCCAAGCCGCTGCCCACGATGACATTATCCGCACCAACTCCCATGAGTATTTCCACAACCTTCACCACGGCGGTGACAGCGAGTTTAACAAAATGTACGACGGGTATCGCGCGAAATACTATGACCCCATAGCTTGAAAATAATATAAAGGAGGTTTACCAATGGAACACGTAATCCGCCCCATGGAACGTGCTGACTGGGGAGAAGTGGTGGAAATTTTCTTTCAAGGCATCCAGTCAAATAACTCCACTTTTCACACGGAATGCCCCACCTACGAGGAGTGGGATGCTATTCATGTCAAAGATTGCCGCCTTGTAATTGAGGACAAGTCCGAGGTAGTAGGCTTTGCCGTCCTAACTCCCTATTCAAGCCGCGAGTGCTACAAGGGCGTTGCCGATGTCAGTCTCTACATAGACTATGACCACCAGCACGGCGGCTTTGGAACCGCGCTATTAGAGGCTCTTATTATTGAGTCGGAAAAATGCGCTTACTGGACTTTGCAGTCTAGCATCTTTGAAACAAATGTCGCCAGCATCAAGCTTCACGAAAACTGCGGCTTTCGCATGGTGGGTGTCCGGGAGCGCTTGGGTAAGGATCGCTTCGGCGTCTGGCGCAATGTTGTCCTCATGGAGCGCCGCATCCAAACGGATAAGGCCGGTGGCTGCGACTGCGACCAAATAAAAAAACTTCAGGCTGAAAAAGCCGAGTAGTACAAATAAAGCCAAAAGGACACAGCCCTTTATGGGGCTGTGTCCTTTTATGCAAATACTCGCCTTCTTGAGGATGGCGGTATTCCCATCTTATCTCTATACTTTGCAACGGTCCTGCGGCTTACTTTAATTCCCTCATGACCCAAGGCCTCCACAATTGCCCCGTCGCTAAGAGGAGAGCGTCTGTCCTCACCACCGATGATGGTTTGGATGCTGCTTTCAATTGCATTTTTGGTAATGGTGGGGTGGGCTTCAACAGTTGTTTTCGGAAAAAAGTAATCCGCGGGAAAAAGCCCCCAGGAGCACTCCACATATTTGCCTTTAAATGCGCGGCTTACTGTGGACTCGCTTCGCCCCACCCGCTCTGCCAGTTCCTTGCGGCTATATGGCCGCAGCGATTCGGGTCCATATTCAAAAAAGTCTCTTTGTCTGCTTAGAAGCTCCATAGCGCAAGCCATCAGCGTTTCGCAGCGCTGACGGATGCTCTCCCTAAGCCAATGGGCCTTCTTCATGTTTTCTTCCAGAAATGTGCGCACTGTTTCATTGTCAGTCTCACTGTAAATCCTGGAATAAGTGTCGTCTATAATTATGCTATCCTCGCTGAGCTGATTAAGCTCAATTACAAAGCCGCCGTTTTTCTTAATCACCCGAATGTCTGGCACAATGTACTGATTGTCCGGTCTTTTGCCTTCAAGCATAAGAGGCTTCGGGTTTAGTGAGCGTATTAGCTGCTGGGCATTAACCACCCTGTGCAGCGGAATACCGCTATTTTTTGCTATCTGCGGTAACTTGTTTTTGCTAAGCAACTCCAAATAATCCTGCGCCACCCGCCATGCGTCGCTTCCCTTTAGCCCCTTGCGCTCCAACTGCAGCAAAATGCACTCTCGCAGATTAAATGCTCCCACTCCCGCCGGTTCCAAGGATTGCAAAATGTCGATTGCAATCTTCAAATCGTCCAAGGAAAGGTTCGTAACAGTCGCCAGTCTCTCCACGTCGTCGTAGCAGAGATAGCCGTTTTCATCTAGCAAATAAATAAGCGCATAACCTGTTTTTTCAATGGCTGCCGAGGGCTTGAGCATGGAATACTGTATCCTAAGGGATACTAACGGAGAATTGTTATCATCGGAAATGCGCTCCGTCGCGTCATCCCCCTCCCTCTCATCGCTCTGCTCCGGGCGGAAGCGTGAGGACAGTCTGCACTTTTCCGCATAGTCAATGCTGTCAAAGGTGATAACCGGGTTTTCTTCAATTTCCTTAATAAGATAATCATAAAGTTCCGTCGAGGGCATTTGCAGCACCGCTAACGATTGCATCATGCGCGGAGATAACATCTGCACCTGCTCCTGCAACTGATGGACCCCAAAGCCGTATTCCATAGTGCTGCGCCCCCTTTCGTAAAACAAAAATAACGTTAGTATTTTATCATATTTTGCGTCCAATAGCAATAGCGGCGCTGCCTTTTAAAGGCAACGCCGCTAAAAACAAAGCTGCAAAATCACGGATTGAGCTCAACAATATCGTTGTCATCCATGACAAGCTCTCTGGAGTGGTAAACCCGCTTTTCTTTGGGAATAAAGCCCCTGACGTTGGTCATGGGATAAATCCAGGTATACGGACCTATATGGGTTCCCGGCTGAGTAACGCTGTTTGCCCCCAGACGGGAGCTATCCCCTAAAACGCAGCCGAAAAAACTGCTCCTAAGGTCCACCCGCTTCCCATCAATCTTAATGGTCGCGTTAGACTGATTAAACTTACGGTTTGCGGTAATAGCCCCGCTGCCGACACGGGCGCTAGCCCCCAACACGCAGTCGCCAACAAAAGCAAGCGACGCCACTTTTGACCCACCGAACATAACCGCATGCTTAACCTCACTGCCGTGGCCCACACTGCAACCATCGGCAATCAAGGTGTAAGGTCTTATAATCGCCCCCGGCATAATTTCACAGTTCTTTCCTATGTACACAGGCCCTATGATGGTAACGTCGTTATAAAGTGTCGTTCCCTCACCGATAAAGTAGTTGCCGTGATAATTAGGCATGTCTCCCTTAATTATCCCGTTGTTCACCGTCAAATGCTTGTCGGCTACGTTTTCCTTTAGCCACACTTGGGCCTTTTCCAAAATCTCATAAGTGTCCGTAAGCCCCTCAAAGAATCCTTCAATAGGGAATTTTTCAAATTGGCTGAAATAATAACTAATTTTTGTAGACATGTTCCGCCGCCTTTTCCCAATTAATACTTATAAACCCCGCCACCGATAAACTCTCTGAGCAAAGATTCCGGTGCAACGTATTTCTCATCAATACCCTCAAATTTTTCCAGCGCCGGTAATATGGTTGTCAGTTCCTGACAGCGGGGCGTACCCTCCGGTATGGACCGGAAGAGCTTCTCCGCAAAGGTCTTCATAACCGGCACTTCGTAGGCAAAGGATGAGTCAAACTTAAACGACGCCTTATCTTTAAAGGGGCTTATATTAAGCTTCTCGCCGCGCCGCACGTTGGCCCATAGCCCCAGTGTGTATTCCGGTGCCGCTCCCCGAAACTTATGGTCTCTAACCACTCGCCGCACCAGTCTCATCCAGGTGCCCTTAAACACAACGCTTCCCTCATTCTCCACATTGGAGCGGGCGCTGATATAGAGCTTGAGCGCCTCGGGAAAAGCGTTTGTAAGCTCGTCATTAAGTGCGTGGATACCCTCTACCACTACAACGTCATTTTTCTTAACTTCCACGATTGCCGAAGGTTCCGCTGACCTTCTCTGCTCAGCAAAAATGTAATTGGGCACCTCTACGGGTTCGCCCCTGTCAAATTTTTTAAAGTGCTCCGAAAGCAGCTCCATATCCACGCAATGGGGTGACTCCAAATCTATCTTTCCATCGGGTGTTCTTGGTGAATTATCGCTTACCGTGCGAAAATAGCTGTCCATGGCAATGGCGTAGGTCATTATGCCCATTCTCCGCAGTTCTTCCTCGATCTTCTTAGACGTGGTGGTTTTTCCGCTGCCCGAAGGCCCTGAAATCAGCACAATGGGATTGGTTTTTCTGTTTTGTATGATCAGCTCTGCCGCTTGTTCGATTCTGGCATGATAAATCGCGTCGCACTCCTGAACAAAGCCCTTAGGGTCCGAAGCAGAGCGCCTGTTGATCTCTTTTAAATCATAAGCCATGAAAGCTTCTCCTTAATTCTAGTTTTTTCTGTAATAATGTTCTCTATGCTTTCAATATATTCCTTAGGATATTTGGGGTCAAACATTCTTTCTATTCGCCCGCTCCCGCAGCAAAGCTTTGTCGATGCGCCGCCACCCATGGATATTATGCTGCAAAGCTCCTCCATAATGCAGATGTTGTAGAGGTTCTCGCTGCCGCCCTTTTGCCAGCCCACATTCTCAAATCCCCCTGACATATACTTCTGCCTATATAGGTAATAGGGCAAATATCCATCCTCAAAAAGAAAGCTGTTTGCAAAATCTACCATTTCACCAACCTGTTTCGCTGTGGGCCGGGGCGTATCCCCAAGCATAATGGCGCTTCCTTTTTTTAGTGCCAGTGTATGCACCGTCACGTTCTCCGGTGCCAGCTCTATGACCTTTCTAAGGGTTTTCTGAAAGGTTTCCGGTGTGTCCATCGGAAGGCCCGCTATCAGATCCATGTTCACCTGAAAGCCGCCTACACTCCGCACAATATCCAGCGCGTCCAAAACGTCCCGTGCCGTGTGCCCTCGCCCGATGGCCTTTAAAACTGTATCCTCCATGGTCTGGGGGTTCACGCTCACCCTGGATACTCCATGCCGCTTTAAAGCCAAGAGCTTTTCCGCCGTAATGGTATCAGGTCTGCCCGCCTCAACGGTGTATTCCCGCACCGCCGAAAAGTCAAAGGCGGTCTCCAGCTTTGTGCAAAGCTTATCTAGCCGCTGCTCCGACAGGGTGGTGGGCGTACCTCCGCCCATATATACCGCCACAGGCCTAAGCCCCAGTTCTCGCACTACCTTTGCCGTTGCGTCAATCTCCTTATAAAGAGCGCTTAAATACTCCGGAATAAGCTTCATGCTCTTTTGTACCGACTGACTGACAAAGCTGCAATATGCACAGCGGCTTGGGCAAAAGGGAATACCAACATAAAGACAGATGTCCCGCTCATCCAGTAAGTCCCGGCATTTGAGGCTCTCCCTCGCCGTGTGCAGGCAAAGCCGCGCTCTTTCAACGGAAACGTCGTTTTCACGCCGGAATTTTTTCATCGCCTCACCCTCGGAAAGGCCCTCATCCAGAAGCTTTGAGAGGAGAACGCCCGGTCTTATACCTGTAAGCGCCCCCCAAACTGGTTTTTTAACTCCCGAGGAAAGAGCAGCCCGATAGAAGGATAGCTTAACGCATCTTTGCAAATACCTGTCCCGGGTCAGCTCATCATATATTCTCTTTTTAGATACCGTCGATTTGCCGTAATAGATCTGGTCCCCTAGCACCAGGCGACAAACCGCCGTGTAGCGCTCTCCGGCCTCAAAAACCCGAAGCTCCGCCCTGTCTCCCTCCGGCTCGCCCTCCGGGAATTCCGGGCGCTGGCCGGGGAATAGAGAAAGCAGCATCTGCTCCGCCGCATATCGGTAATTATGACCTTGTAAATACATTTTCATATACAATGAGGATACAATTTATAAGCTTTCCCGTCAAGTCAAATCAATAAAAAGTAACAAAATAGGTTTTTGCACCCAGCTTCGACATAATCTTGTGGTTGTTGCATATATGGACTGTATACATTTGTAATGAATGGTAAAAGATTTTGTAAATCGCATATATTGTGTCAATTATTATTGTCCTTATCATTCTATAGTGGTATACTGACTTTGTATAATTATCCCGATTTATTGTTCGGGTGAAAGGAATGTATTCCTTTGAACAAACAAAAGCTGCGGCTTGCTCTTATGACCGTATCGTGTGTTCTGTTTTTGCTCGCCCTGTTCACCCTATCAGCCTACCATTCATTTAAAAAAATAATAGTCTCCGAAACCCAGCGGATAGAAGCTAATATGGCCTTTATCAGCGATTTGGAAGTGAAAAACCTTCAGGATACGCTTTCCCATCTTGTGACCGAAACAAGCTCTGTTGCGGGTCTGGTTTCAATTATCGGTACAGACAGCAGCCAGCTTTACCGCTGCCTGGACTCCGGCATTGAAAACGGCCTGTCTGAATCCGCCCTGCTTTTCGGTAGCGATGGTCTCCTTAAATACGGAACTTTCAATTACAGAGATGCCTTCGCCTCCAGTGCTATGAAGGCCCTTGCCGCCGGGGGCCCCACGGTTTCCGAAGTGTTTTCCGTTGATGGCGGAGCTTCCCTTTTTGCCGTCACAGTTCCCTTTGAGGACTCCTCCGGTACACCGGCCGCCCTCTCTCTAATATACCCCGCCAGCGTGCTCGCTTCTTACCCCCCAAATCCCCAAGGCGGGCCTTTTACCCTTTCTCTGCTTAAGGCAGACGGCAGCCCCCTTATTGCCACCGAGGATGGCACCTCCATTTGGCAGCTTTCTGAAACCCGGGGCGAACCACTTTTGTCCGCTCTTTCGTACAAGTTTTCCGGTTATGTCGGAACCGATGGCGGTGAGCAGCTTATCCTTTCCGCTCCCATTGGAATAAACGACTGGTATCTGGTCACCAGTGTTCCCAAGTCTTACATATTTGATTCCGCCGAGCGCGGCTTCCTTTCCAACAACGGCTTTGTCATCATATCCTTTGTTATTCTCGCCTCTCTGGTGTTCTCTGGTATTCTTTTCCTGTCCTCACGTCAACGGAAGCTCTCTTTGGAACGTCAGCGTTTTAACTTCGCCACCAGCCAGTCTAACCGCGCTGTATTTGAATACGGCCTCGAAAGCGATCACCTTAACTTCATCAGCAACTGCAAGAATATCAGCCTTCCTAATGATGAGAAGGCTGTTTCTCTGTCAAGCTTTGTCAGTCTGTTAAAGCCCGAGGACCGTCTGGATATGGATAACGCCATACGCACTCTCAAAGAGGACGGTTGCACTCAGGTAACCCTACGTATGTCCGGCCTTCGCAAAACCTGCGATTACCACTGGTATCATATTACCGCCGAGAAACTTAGCGGCTCCACATCCGTTATCGGCACCATTGAGGACATTGACGAGCGGGAAACAGAACGGATCGACTTGCTCAAAAAGGCTATAACAGACCCCCTCACCGGCCTATTCGACCGTGCCGAAACCGAGCGTCTCATATCAGAGCATCTGGCCTCTCTTGAAGAGGGCCGGTGCGGCACCTTCTGTATTGTCGATATGGACAACTTCAAGCTCATTAACGATAATAATGGACACGACTGTGGCGATAAGGCCCTTTCGTTTTTTGCCAAGCGTCTTCGCGATACCTTTCGTTTTGGCGATATCATCGGCCGTCTTGGCGGCGATGAATTTGTTGTGTATATGAGCTTCACTTCCAACAAGGAGGTAGTCCTGCGCCGCTTTGACGAGCTTATGAACAGTCTATCCCGTCGCACCGGGGAAGAATGTAAGCTGCCTCAGCTCACCTGCTCCATCGGTTGCGTTATTGCCCAGCCGGGCGACGATTTCAGCTTTGTCTACACCCTTGCAGACAAAGCCCTTTATAGGGCAAAGACCTCGGGCAAACGCCGAGTGGAATTTGAAGAAACCGCATAGAAAAGCACCCCTTCCTTTTACCTAAAGAAGAGGTGCTTTTTTTATTGTACGCCCTTTCTATTATGGCTTCCGTTATACTAATCCCACAGGGCGTTCCACTTGGCGTAATTTGAATGTACTATGTAAAGGTTCATAAGCTTTCCGCTTGAGCTTACCGTTCCCCAGACATAGGCCGTGTCATCGTCTGAAACCGCGCTAAGCGGCCTAATGTCCATCTTCGTATTTCCTGAGCTATCAATATCAAAGTAAAAGGCCATTAGATTAAGGCTCTCCGGCTTAAAAACCACTGAACTTACATCGCTGATACCTACAGATAAGCCGGTCTCCTCTCTAAATTTTGAGTTTGTGCCAATATAAAACTCACCTTGTTGGTAATAAACGCCTCGGAGAGGGCGACCGCTAGCTGCATATGCTCCATTAGCGAAATATGCGGCGATAGGATTGCTGGGGCTGCCGGGATTCATCTTATCTACCCTCATGCCCTGATAGCTAACTCCCCGATAAAGACCGGGCATCTTGCCGGAGTTAAAAAATCCCCTGCCTAAGGACTCGGTAAACTTAATGGTCCCTACCTGGTTGTTATACGCTCCATCAACGGTATAATATTGAGTATTGCTCCTTTCCCCAATGCAGCGAGCGTAATTTGCCGGATCAATGATGAAAATCTGACCGCTGCTGGAATAGGACGGTGCGTTTTGTCCGTTGCTAATATAAACATACTGCCTTCCATCACTATCGGTGATCTCAGCATATTCAGCGTCATATATTATAGGCGCATTATTGTAACCGGTATATTTTCTTGTGTAGTCAAGGGTGTCGTCCCTGGTTCTCACAATAAACAGAGTTTCCTCGTCTATGGCAATATTGCCCAATAGCTTTACTCCCTTGACCAAATCGGTAATGCCGATCTTTTGAGCCGATGTCTCAGAAAGGACTGTTTTGTTTAGTAGAAAGAACCTGCCCTCCTGATTTGCCGGGGCTGTCCCTGCCAATTCAGGTACAGTTTTGCTTGTCCCGTCTAGCATCAGTATTGTTCCGCTTGCCGCATCCAGCAGCACGCAAAGCTCACTTGCTTCCGGGGCTGTTTCCGGCTTTATCTCCGGTCTGGGAATTGTCTCCCCCTTAGCCAGTTTATAAGTTCCCGGCACAGCAACGCCCTTAACATTAAATACCGCCATGGATACTCCGGCAGGTACTACCTCAACTCCCAGCTTACTTGCAAGAGTAATCTCCCGGCCTTTCTCATCCGTCACTTTTAAATACTCACTTCTACCGGCAGCAGCCAGCTTGACCGTAGGCTCAAAAAGTGCTAAATAGGTGACATCGAAAATATCGCCTCTTGTGGCAGGACGACTTGAAACCTCTAGAGCACCAAGCATCTTGGTGTTTTTTATTTGATATATAAGGTTTTCCTTCCAGTTTGTCCCAAGCAGCTCATTGTTTTTGCCATAGCCCAATGTGCGCAGCACCATAGCCGCCGCTTCCTGGAAGCTAACGTTGGCATCCGGGTCAAAAACACCGTTGCCCCGGCCACTTATGATACCCTCATTGGCGCAATACTCTATGTATTTTGCCGCCCAATAAGAGTCGGCAACGTCGCTAAAAGTGGGCTTATCGCTGACAGATAGCTTATTTGCGGCCTCCTCGCCCAGTTTGGCAACTGTAAGCAACTTAGCCATTTCCGCTCTGGAAACCGGCTTTTCCGGCTTAAAGCTGCCGTCCTCATAGCCTTTTACAATGCTAACGCTAGATAGCAGGTTGGTTGACGCCGGCAAATCTTCTATCCCCGCCGCGTAAGTGAAGCTGCAAAGTGAAAGCAGCGTAAACAGCGTCAGCGCTAATGCGAAAATCCTTTTCGTCATAGTGTCCCCCTTAATCATTTTCCGCAGATAACTGCATCCATATACTCCGATATTAAAGCCTTAAGCTGTCTTTTATCCTTATAACTGGAGTCGTAACTGTCAACATCCGTCATGAAAGCCGCCAGACCGAACCTATCCAGCATGGCATCTGCCAGTATTTTTGAAACGGCCCAGGCCTGTCTGCACCAACGGTCGTTCAAAAACAGCAACACATCCGGAGAGTATTCCTCCATAGCCCTAACGCAGCGGTCAACTAAAACAGATGCTGCCTGGGTACCCCCGTGGAGCATTGAGGGCGAAAAAAGTCCTCTCGCCAGTTGAGTATAACACGCCTCGGTGCCCTGTGCAATTTCATATCTAAAGCCCGACTCATAGCCCATTCCGTCCATAACCGTAACGGTGCCATATTCCTTCTCCAGCCAAAGCCGAAGCTCCTGGCCGCACCAAATAGGACTTTGCAAAAAGAATACCCTGTGTTTTTCCTCGCCGCAGGGGCTAAGGCCAGACTCAATGCGTCCTTCGCACTCAGAGATTTCTTTTTCTAAAAGCTCCGCCATCTCCTCTTTAGGCGCAAATACACTCATTAGCCGCCCTATCTCTACCATGTGTGAGGACATGGGACAGGGTTTTATCCGCCGAAGCTGTGCGCTCCTATCCAGCAGTTCACTTGCGCGGTTACTTGCCTCCATAAGCTTCCAAAGTTCCTTTGGCTCCGGCCTTACACCGGTAATGCCCTCTAAAAAGTCCACCGCTTTGAACATGAACTGAACCATAAACTGCAAATTTCTTTCAGTAAGCCGTGTAGGTGTGTCAAACTCAAAGTATGGTACTTCAAGGAAAAGTCTTGCGTCGTCATAAGCACTTTTAAATGATGGGCAATTTATCGGCGCCCTAACAAAGCCGTCAACCTCAAGTCCGCCCAAGCGAAGCGCGCCCAGAATTAGTTTGCTCCCCGTGCAAAGGTTTGGCGAAACTTTCGTTTCCACGTGGCTAATAAACCGCATGGTCAGTGCCTTGCTCTTGCAAATAGCCAGTGGCAACATTTCCGCGTTAAGCGGCACGCAGTCTGCCGCATATAACAGCTCCACCGGCACTGGCCCTGCAAAAAGTACAAGCTTTTTGCCGTTTTTACGGGCATCTCTCACCTTTTGCCAGTATTGAGCCTCTATAAACTCAGCCCCGCTATCCGCGCCCTCAAAGCATGCGCATATATAATCTATAATGTCGGCCTCACCCTTAAGCACCGCATCCTCAAGCTCCAGAATGTTGCTCATAAGCTTCTCCTATCTTTTCTTTGTTATCCTTTTCCAGACTTTTCTTATATTTTACCACTTCATTGTTTCTAACGCAACATATTAGAAAAATGCACATAAAATCTTACAAATTTTTTGACAACATTATAAGATTGTTGTAGAATGTACCAAAAAGTAACTTTATGCTAGGGAGGCACATTTATGCAGTATGAAATAACCGAACCCGCCAAGCTTTTGGATGAAAACGGAGTTCTGCAACAACCGGGCTGGGCTAAAAGCCTTCTGCTACAATACCGGCGAGAGGACATTAAGTCTTCTCCCCTGCGCATTAAAGAGTGGGACTATTACCTAATTTATAATGATGACTTTGGCCTTGCCCTTACAGTGGATGACAACGGCTACATGTCCCTAATAAGTGCCAGCCTACTTGATTTTAGAGGGCGGCGCGAACAAACCACCAGCTACATGGGAGCTTTCCCCCTGGGCAAAGTCAAGCTTCCCCCAAGCTCTGCCTCGGGCGTAAGCGAGCTTAATATAGGTAAGTCCTTTATAAAATTCGAAACTCAAAACGGCCTTCGCCACCTTAGCTGCCACATAGATCAATTTAAGGATAAAAAGCCCCTTGAA
Organism: uncultured Oscillospiraceae bacterium; assembly: GCA_964576195.1. GTDB lineage: Bacteria > Bacillota > Clostridia > Oscillospirales > Oscillospiraceae > UBA2658. Next base: position 24,636 of record CAZNUD010000021.1, read on the forward strand.
GCCCATATTACCCTTACAGACGAGCCGCAGGACTCCATGGTCATCGCCACCCCCTTTCCCAAAAAGAAAACAGCCTTCTACTACAATCAAAAGATCATCGGTATGAGGGCAAGTGGCAAGGCAAGCTTTGACGGGAAGGACTATGTCTTCACTCCCGAAACCTCCTTTGGTCTGTTGGATTGGGGCCGCGGGGTATGGACCTATAAAAACACCTGGTATTGGGGAGCAGCCCAAGGCACCGTTAACGGCGAGAACTTCGGCTTTAATATCGGATACGGCTTCGGCGATACCTCTGCTGCCAGTGAAAATATGCTCTTTTACAAGGGCAAGGCCCACAAGCTTGACCGCCTGACATTTAGCATTCCCCAAAAAGGAGGCAAGGACGACTTCCTCTCCCCATGGAAAATCCAGTCTAACGATGGTAGATTTGACATGGCCTTCCTTCCTTTCATGGACAGAGCATCAGATACCAATGCACTACTTATCCGTTCAAACCAGCATCAGGTCTTCGGAAAATTTACCGGAACTGCTGTGTTAGACGACGGAACGGTTTTGAACATAAAGGGGTTAACAGGTTTTGCGGAAAAAGTCTCCAATAAATGGTAATCGCCGCTACATTTATTGAAACAAAGCAAAGCGCGGCAGAGGCTCTGCCGCGCTTTGCTTAAATGGTTAGCGTTTTTGATTATACAAGGGCATTATTAGCTTTTAACAGGCAAGACTTATTTCCCTTTCCCCCCGTCAATAAGCTTTTTATAGGGCCGCAACATACCTTCGGTGATTTTGTTCCCAAGCTTTTCCTGCACCTTCGGGCTTTGCAGCACCGCCCCCACCAGCTTCATTTTAAGCACCGTTCCCAGTTGCTTCTGGGGAAATTTATATATTCCGTGTTCCTTATAAAACCTGTGGTCGGCCTTCATCATTCCCCGCATCAGATAAATTAGGTCCCGCTAAATCTTCATCCCGCCCACGCCATAGAAATTTTGCGGCGGAACAAAGTGCCAATAGGCTTCCGCCTCTCCCCGGCCCTTCTCTGAAAGCAAATCTTCCATATCGGCGGAAAGACCTTTAATATATCGAAAGCCCATGTCGGCGCAGTTTTCCTCAATGAAGCGTTGGGCTGTCACATCACAAAAATGCTTGGAGGTGCTAATTTGTGTGGCGGGCTTACCGGAAAAGTCCTCGCCGCATTGCTTTATAAGCTCAATAAACCTTTGTAGTTGATACGGCGCTAAAAAGGTGCAAACAGGATAGGCAAATACTACAAGGTCCGAGCGCAAAATTGCATCGGCCGCCTCGGTCATGCTTTTTTTCATATGCCCTCAGCCTTTGTCCAGCTTCTATAATATCAAACCTGTGCTCAGGAAAGCAGCTTTTTAAATATAGCACGGTTTGCAGCGTAATGCTTGCCTTCCCCTTTGGCGAGCCGTTAATAGTACAGATTCTCATATTCTTTCTAACCCCCCAAAAGCAGAGATTCTACTCATTTTCTATGCAGCCGGACAGTCTCACCGCCACGGACCCCTCTACAAATATTTATACTGTACCACAGTGTAAAGGCTTTGTGGATAGAAAAGAATAATCTAATTTCCGGCTTATTTCCGCAGCATTTTACAAAAAAATGAATAATTCTTTTTTTGTCGACAGTATTCGACAGTTTAGTAACTACTCACTAATGTAAACTGCTCTCGTGAAGTATTATTTAAAGACACCGACACTCCACAACCCCCAGCACTTAAATCAGCACACCGTGAAGGAGGTCTTTCTTTTTAATGGATACTAGGGAAGCAGTTGTTGCCCGCATTAGGCAGCTATGCAGGGAAAATAATGTTACTCCCAACGGCATAAGCAACCTTTCCGCAATGCCTCAGGGCACTGTAAAAAGTGTATTAAACGGTGAAAGCAGAAATCCCGGCATTGTGAACATCAAAAAGCTTTGCGATGGCTTTGGCATAACACTTGGTGAATTCTTTGCAACGGAGCTTTTTGATGAGCTGGAACAGAGGATAAAGTAGTGTCCTTCATAGCCCATTCTCCCGAGGACCTACGCCCGCCAAAATGTAGTAAAGTGAGGCGTGCAGCGTGAAAACAATTATAGTAGACAATAGCCATTTCCATATGTTGCAACTGGAATTTGAATTGGCGGAGTTTAGTCAGGTGGAGTTAGTAGGAAACTTTAGCTCTTCCTTCAGTGCACTGTGCCATGCCGAGAAGCATAAAGTGGATTTGGCCTACATAAAAGTTGGCATACCGGATATGCCTGCCGAGGAGTTCGCCATAAAGCTTCGCAACATGCACAGCGGGGTCATAGTGATTTTCGTGTCGGACCAAAGCCGCGATATCCGCAGAGCAATAACCGTAGACGCAGACTATTTCATCGTGCGTCCATACACCCATCAAAATGTCGAAAGCTCTGTTTACCGGGCGGTATCCCTGTCCGTAAGGCTGAGAAAGCGTGTATTTATCAAAACCTTTGGCAGCTTTGGTGTTTTCGTGGACGGTGTCCCCCTGCGCTTTTCCAGCTACAAGGCTCAGGAGTTGCTTGCTTATCTGGTCGACCAAAACGGAAACGTTGTTGACACACGCAAAGGGTTTTCCGTTCTATGGGAAGACAGAGCCTTTAGCGAAAGCTCTGCCAGCTGTTACCGAAAGGTGCTCTCCCGTTTGCTGCACAGTCTTGAAGATGCCGGAATTTCTAACATTCTTCGGGTCTATACCCGTGGCCGCGCTATAAACAAAGATGCCATGGATTGTGACTACTACTCCTATCTCAACGGTGACACTCAGGTCATCCGCAACTGGAACGGGGAATATATGTCCAATTACAGTTGGGCAGAACCCACCCTCGGATGGATAACTGAAAACCGCAAGCGCTTTTTTTCCTATATGTAATCCTCCAGCCCTACCGCTTTTACGAGCTTCCGAGTTAAAACTTGTATACCGGAAACCGCAAAATATAGTGTTTCTTACTGTCCATTTATACCACATTTGCACTATGCTGTCATTTTTATTGACCAACTATTTTTGTTTTTTCTAATTTTTTTGTCTAAAACGGCACGTTTTTGTCACGCTTCGCTTGTTATAATGTGAAAGGTGCTGAATATGCTTATAATCGGAATAGGCCTTTATCTGCCACCCAGCACAAAAAAATGAGGAGGAGAGTCAGCCATGTCGCAAACTGAGAACCAGCAAAGACCCACTATCGGTAAGCAGCCCCGGTCACAGCTCCCTCAGCAGAACGGTTCAATTTTCAGCGGCTTTAGTCCTGCAAATTATCCGAATTTGGAGCATGACCAAAACAGCTTTGACTTATATGGCGCAGTATCAGATTCACAATATCGGCAGGTGGAACGAAGGCTCCTTGAGCTGGGCATACCACCACATATTAAAGGCTTTTCTTACATCCGCGAGGCAGTTAAAATGCTGATGGACAGCGAGGAAAAGATCTTTGGTATAACTAAGGTCCTTTACCCTGATATCGCAAGGCTTTATGGTACCACCAGCACCCGGGTTGAGCGGGCAATCCGCCACGCAATCGAGCTTTCATGGACACGCCACTACTCTAACGGTGGACAACTTTTCGCATCCTGGGAAAGCAAGCCCAGCAACGCAGAGTTTCTTGCCTTTCTTTCTCGCAGCATTTCTCTGGAGATCAGCTTTTAACCCCCTTTTTCTATTGTCTTGTAGTCCACGGAGAGGGCCGCGGGGCCTTATAGCAATGTGCCGGGAACGCGAATTGCTCGCATGACCGGCACATTATTTTGCTCTTTATTATGCTAGATTCCCAGTAGCATTCCGGCGAGAAGAAAGTAGATAAGCAGGGACACAGCATCGGTTATAGTTGAAATAAGGGGGCTTGCCATAACTGCCGGGTCAATGCCGAGTTTCTCCCCAAGAAGGGGCAGAATGCTGCCGACAATTTTGGCAAAGATTACGATGAACACCAGAGTCAGCGATACTGTAGTCGCGACCATAAATGTAACGCCATCGTTTCCGATAAGATACTTGTCTATAGCAACCATCTTGACAAAGTTTACAGCGGCGAGGGTGATGCCGCAGAGCAGCGCCACGCGAAGCTCTTTCCAGATAACACTGAAAATGTCCTTTGGTTGCGTGTCACCCAAAGAGAGGCTTCGTATGACGGCTGTTGAGCTTTGAGAGCCGGAGTTTCCACCGGTGTCCATAAGCATGGGTATAAAACCGGTTAACACAGCGTATGTGGCAAGGGATGCCTCAAAGTGCGTAATTATCAGGCTTGTGAAGGTGGCGGAGATCATGAGAACCATGAGCCATGGAATCCGGCTTTTCCAGATATCTATAGCACCTGCCCTGGAGTAGGGCTTATCAGTCGGCGTTATACCGGCCATTTTTTCGAAGTCCTCGGTTATCTCCTCTTGCATAACATCGATGACGTCATCAACGGTGACGATACCCACCAGCCGCCTCTCCTTGTCTACAACCGGAATTGCCAGAAGGTCGTAATTGGAGAACACATCAGAGACCTTCTCCTGGTCGTCAGTGGTGGTGGCGCAGATAATGTTGGTGTCCATAATATCGCTTATAACAGACTCGTCATCACTGAGAAGAAGCTGCCTCACGGTGACGATACCCTCTAGCGTGCGATCGCTGGAAACAACAAAGCAGGTGTAGATCGTTTCCCTATCCTCACCTATGCGCCGAATACGGGCTATAGCCTCACGGACGTTCATATATTTTTTAAGGTCCACAAACTCGGCGGTCATGATGCTGCCAGCGGAGTTTTCGGGGTATTCCAGATATTGATTAATAAGATTGCGGGTTTCCGGTGTGGCGGTGCGCATTACGCGCTTAACAACGTTTGCGGGAAGCTCCTCTAAAAGGTCCACGGCATCGTCCACGAAGAGTTCCTCAATAATCTCGCCAAGCTCAGCATCGGTTATGCTCTCGATTATATGGGACTGCTCCGGCGCCTCAAGATTTGCAAAAACCTTTGCAGATTTGGTCTTGGTAAGCAATCGGAAAACCATTGCAATATTCCGCCGCGGAAGCTCAGATATAAACTCCGCTACGTCAAATTCGTTCATTTCCTCCAGAGTATCCTTTAGCTGCTTCATGCGCTTTTTCTCCAGCATTTCAAGGAGCTCGCTTCTGAGGGTATTGTAATCCATACTTTCCAATTTGCTCACCCTTTCTTAACGCGAATGAGCAGCCGAGCAATGCTCGCCGCCCCATTCGCGTTGTATCAAATTCCGAGGTACTTCCTCTGTGCCTCGGAGAGAATGTCGATTTTTATGTTCATGCTATCAAGCTTTCGCATAGCTACCTCATTGTCAATTTCTTTTGGAACGGGAATAACGTCCACGGGAAGCTTGCCCTTATGCTCGGCAATATATTTGGCACTCAAGGCTTGAATAGCAAAGCTCATGTCCATGATCTCGGCGGGATGTCCGTCACCGGCGGCAAGGTTAACAAGCCTTCCCTCCCCAATAACAAACAGAGTGCGTCCATCGGACATTTTAAAGCCCTCAATGTTGCGGCGGGCCTCATAGCGCTCAATAGATAGCTGCGCAAGCTCGTCTAGGTTTATTTCCACGTTGAAGTGGCCGGCGTTTGTTAAAATAGCGCCGTTTTTCATTACTTTAAAGTGTTCTTTTGTAATGACATTGTTGCAGCCGGTAACGGTTACAAAAAAGTCCCCGTATTTAGCAGCCTCACTCATGGGCATTACCTCAAAGCCGTCCATATCAGCCTCTATTGCACACACCGGGTCCACCTCGGTGACGATTACCCTGGCTCCAAGGCCCTTTGCGCGCATGGCGGTTCCCTTGCCGCACCAGCCGTAGCCGGCAACAACAACGTTTTTGCCTGCGATAATCAGGTTTGTGGTGTGGTTAATGGCATCCCATACGGACTGGCCTGTGCCATAACGGTTATCAAAAAGATGCTTACAGTCGGCTTCATTGACCATAATCATGGGGAAGCGCAGCTCCCCGTCCTTTGCCATGGTTTTCAGACGATGGATGCCGGTGGTGGTTTCCTCACAGCCGCCGAGCACCTTGGGAATAAGGCGGGTATACTTGCTGTGCATAAGGCTGACCAAATCTCCGCCATCATCAATTATTATGTCCGGCTCCTGCTCAAGGCAGGCACAAAGATGGGCGGTATATTGCTCGGGTGTGGCACCGTAAATAGCGTGAACGTCTATGCCACCGGCGGCAACTGCAGCGGCAACGTCATCCTGGGTGGATAGGGGGTTTGAGCCGGTTACGTGCATTTCAGCTCCGCCGTCCTGAAGGATACGGCAGAGATAGGCGGTCTTGGCTTCAAAGTGCACCGACAGGGCGATTTTTAGTCCTTCGAAGGGTTTGGTTTTTGTAAAGTCCTCCGCAATTGCAGAGAGCACTGGCATATTTGCCATGGCCCAGCGTATTTTTTCCTCTCCTTTGGGTGCAAGGCTTATGTCTCTAATATCACTCATATTGTCCTCCTTATTTTCATTGCGGCAGGGCCGTTTAATTATCCGTAGATTTCGTCCAGACGACGGGAAAGCTGATTTATTTTATACTTTACCATTCCCGTGTCTATGGTTTTATACTCGCCCTTTTCCAGCACTATCCTGCCCCCGATAATAACGGTTTCGGCACAAAGTCCGGCGCTGGAATAGCTAAGGGCCGCCTTGGGATCGCCAAGGGGGAAAAAGCACGGGGTGTCCAGATCGTAAAGGGCCAGGTCTGCTGCCATGCCGGTTTCAATTTTGCCGCAGACACCATCTAAATTTAGTGCCTTGGCGCCGTTTATTGTGGCCATATCGAAAACCTTTTTTGCGGAAAGGACAGTGGCCTCCCGGGCAACACCCTTATGGATGAGGGAGGCTGTCTGCATCTCTTTCAAAATGCTTTGATTGTTGTTTGAGCAGCAGCCATCGGTGCCTAGAGCTACGTTTATGCCAAGCTCAATCATACGTGGGACAGGGGCAAAGCCGTTGCCTAGCTTCATGTTGCTAGATGGATTATGGGCAACACTAACGCCCCGTCTAACGAAAAGCTCCATGTCGCTCTCGGACAGGTAGACGCAGTGGGCGCAGACGGTTTTTTCCGTTAAAATGCCGCAGTGATCATAAAATTCGGCGGGAGTACAGCCATAGCGCTCCTTGACCGTTTTTTGCTCATCCTGGCTCTCGGATAGGTGCGTGTGGATACCCAGCTTATGTTCTTTGGCAATTTTAACAATTTCCTTTAAAAAGTCCTCATCACAGGTATATGGGGCGTGGGGTGCAAGCATAAAGGTGATGAGAGGGTCCGCTTCAAACTCGGCGGCCTCGGATAGCGCCTGCTCAATGCGTTTTGCGCCGCTCTCCCAATCCTCCACACCGCCGGTAAGCCCCCGGGTTACAACGGCACGCAGACCTGCGTCAGACAGCGCTCTGGGGACCACGTGGGGAAACATATGCATATCCAGAGCAGCGGTTATTCCACTGGAGAGCATCTCCATGCAGCCAAGCTGAGTGCTCCAGTAGGCGTCCTCGTTGCTAAGCTTTGCCTCCATTTTTATAACATTGTCGAAAAGCCATGTGGTGAAGTTAAGGTCATCGGCGCGATTTCGCAGGGCGGTCATGTAAATATGTGTATGGGCATTTATTAAGCCGGGAGTAAGAAGTCGGCCCGTGGCATCAAGGGTCTTTTGGGCCCTGAAGCCCTCCGGGGCTTTATCAGTCGAGACAATTTTATCATCCGAAATGTATATATCACAGATTTGTGTCTTGTCCTCCGGCAAAAGGGTCAGGGCATTTTTTATAAGTATGTTCATAAAAAGTCCTTCCTCGTATAATATGTTTTGCAGGATGTTTATACGGTGATCCTGCTAGTCACCGA
>CAZNUD010000022.1:0-5147 GCA_964576195.1 uncultured Oscillospiraceae bacterium
GTTAGTAACAGACAAAAGGTACAAAATACTTTCGTCTATTAGAAAAGGTTCAGAACATTTTACTTGTTGCCAAACGCTCATAATTCTGCTATATTTGGCTATAACGAAAACTATTTTATACGTTAGTTCATTAGATAAAAAAGGAGAGAGCTGAATGAAAAAGCCGTTTGTAACGCTAGAGCAGCTTAAAGCGTTTTCTAAAGAGTTCCCCGCACCCTACCATCTCTATGACGAGAATGGAATAAGAGAGAATGCTCGAAAGCTTTACAAGGCCTTTTCGTGGAACGAAGGATTTAAAGAATACTTCGCCGTTAAGGCCACTCCCAACCCCACGATTATGAGCATCCTCCATGAGGAAGGCTGCGGCATGGACTGTTCCTCACTCACGGAGCTTATGCTCAGCGAACGCTGCGGTATTTCCGGAAACGATATTATGTTTTCCTCCAACGATACTCCGGTGGGGGACTTCGTCCTTGCAGACAAGCTTGGTGCAATAATCAACCTTGATGACATTACCCACATTGATTTTCTTGAGCGTGCCATCGGTCATATACCGGAAAAAATATGCTGCCGTTACAACCCAGGCGGAAACTTTGAGATTTCAAACACAATTATGGACACTCCAGGAGACTCCAAATACGGTCTTACAAAGCCCCAGCTGTTTCAGGCCTTCCGCCTATTAAAGGAAAAGGGCGCTAAAGAATTTGGAATTCATGCCTTCCTTGCCAGCAACACCGTTACTAACGACTATTACCCCACCTTGGCGGCTTTGCTCTTTCGTACGGCAGTTGAGCTTAAAAATGAGCTTGATGTTCATATCACATTTATTAACCTATCGGGTGGCATAGGCATTCCTTACCGGGAGGACCAGCAGCCGGCTGATATTGAAGACATTGGCGAGCGCGTACGCAAGGTGTATAACCAGATACTTATTCCCGCGGGGATGGGCGACATTTCTCTTTATACGGAGCTTGGCCGCTTTATGCTTGGACCCTATGGCTGCCTTGTAACCACTGCCATTCATAAAAAGAATATCCATAAAAACTACATCGGCCTTGATGCCTGCGCTTGTAACCTTATGCGTCCAGCTATGTACGGAGCTTATCACCACATAACTGTTATGGGTAAAGAGGGCGCCCCTGAGGACCACCTTTATGATGTGGTTGGAAGTCTTTGCGAAAACAACGATAAGTTTGCCATTGACCGCTGGCTTCCCAGCATTGACTACGGCGATTTTATTGTTATCCACGACACCGGAGCTCATGGCCACTCTATGGGCTACAACTATAACGGAAAGCTTCGCAGTGCTGAGGTGCTTTACACTCAAGATGGCAAGGCAAAGCTTATTCGCAGGGCTGAAACCCCTGACGATTACTTTGCAACCCTTAACTTTTAACTATTAGTTTTTGCCGCACCGAGAAAATTCGGTGCGGCATTTTTATGTTCGCAGTTCAGCCGAGGCAACGGATACCTCGAAGGCCGTTCTGGTTACCTCCTGACCGTCAATCAGCTTTATGTAATCGCGGCTTTGCAATCTTCCGTCCAAAGCTACAAGGTCGCCCACATTCCACCTGGAGGCTTCCAAAGCATTGCGCCCCCAGCAGATGCAAGGTAGGTAATCGGAATGACCAAAGGGACGGTTAACGGCCATTAACAAATCGCAAATGTCTCTACCCAGCGGCGTTGTGCGGAACTGGGGCTTTTTACATATTGCCCCCCTTAGTCTAACGCTGTTTTCCGCTTCACCGTCCCAGAAGTCGATGCTGTGGGCATAAGTATATATTACCAGTCTGCTTCCCACGCCGCTTTTGTTGTTATATGAACGAAGCTCTCCGCAAATGCGCAGCATGGGACGCTCCTGAGGCTCTAACTGGTTTAGTAAGGCCTTTTCACAGACTATGTTCAGCTTGTCCTCTGTACCTGAAAGCCTTGGTACGACAAGCTGGAAGGTGTAATATACCTTGTTTTTCCCGTTGTGAGAAAAGCGGGGAGCAGAGCCGAGAAAGCCCCGCAGTTCCACCGCGCTACCGCTGTTGTTTATATCCATAATGACCCTCCAGTGTAGTATGATTGCTTGGTTCACTTTGCCACTGTAAGAGTATTCATAAAAGCCTATGGTTATTCTGGAAAACCGGTATAATGGCAGAAAGCCGTTAAAATTTTTTGCAAATTTTAAAAATAAAAATTCAAATCCTTTATTCCGCTAACTTAGTTTTTTATAGATTTCAAATATTAACTAGGGAATTTATTGAAGAAAGAATATAATTATCCTATTTATTGCAAATTATGACTTTTTTATTTCGCAAATTTGCATTATTCCAAAATGTACAACTTAAGTGTGCTTGACTCGACTGTTTTCTTGATATAAAATTAGAAAGATATTTTCGGTGTTTTTGGTATTGCTAACGAAACCCAAGGGAGCGCCGAGTAAAACAGCAAAAATACAGGAAGTGAAGAAATGACAAAATATACAGTGAAAAGGCTGCTTATGGCAATTGTAACTCTCCTTTTGGTTGCAAGCATTACCTTTTTTCTTATGAACAGCATTCCCGGTGGCCCCTGGCTCAGCGAGAAAGCTCCGTCACAGGCTACAATTGATGCGTTAAACGCCAAATATGGTCTTGATCAGCCGCTGATTGTTCAGTTCGGCAAATACATGCAAAACCTTTTACAAGGAGACATGGGAGTATCCTTTAAAATGCAAAAGAACCGTCCCGTGTTCGACATTATTAGAGAAATGTTTCCGATTTCTGCGAAAATCGGTGTTTTTGCGCTGCTTTGGGCTGTGCTCGTTGGAGTTCCTTTGGGGTGCATTGCGGCCTATAACCGAGGAAAGTGGATTGACAGTCTGCTCCGAGTGGTCTGTACCATAGGCGTATCCATGCCCAGCTTCGTCATTGCGTCACTTTTGCTGACTGCTTTGGGCGGAAGCGACGACTCTATATTTCCAACGATCTTTAAGGCCTCATTAGGCGCAAAGTCATATGTTCTCCCTTGCTTTGCCCTTGGCGTGTATCCCATGTGTTACATATCCAGGCAGGCAAGATCCGCAATGCTTGACTCCCTTGGACAGGACTACATTAAAACAGCCAGAGCAAAGGGTCTGAAAAATGGCGTTATAATCTTTAAGCATGCTCTTCGAAACGCCCTGATCCCTGTTATTACATACCTGGGTCCTCAGGTTGCGTTTACTCTTTGCGGTGGTTTCGTTGTAGAAACAGTTTTCTCCGTTCCGGGCCTTGGACGTTACTTCGTACAGAGCATACTTAATCGTGACTATCCCCTTATTATGGGGACTACAATTTTCCTTGCGGCTTTTATTATCTTTATGAACCTTGTGGTTGATATTCTTTATAAGGTAGTTGACCCCCGCATTTCAATTGGGAAGGGAGGAAACTGACATGGGAAACAGCATAAAAAAGGTCAAGTTCGGCTCCCTCCAGCCAGACATTGAAAGTCTTTTGGACTTAAAGCCGGAGGACTTTTACCCTGCCTCCGAGGAGCAGAAGGAGAGCTTTATTCAAGACCGAAAAAGCACTTCCTTCTGGCAGGACGCCTGGCGAAGACTCAAACAGAACACAGTTGCTATGGTAGCCCTTGGTGTTATTGTTCTATTAATCCTTTTTGCCTTTGTTGGTCCGATCTTGGTACCATATGGTTACGAGCAGTTTAATAAGGGCGCAGAAAACCTGTACCCTTGGCATCATTCCCTTGAGGACCAGAATCTAATTGACAGTGTTTCCGGCAATGCTGATGAGCGCTTGGAGGCTGCTATTGCTTTACTGGAGGAGGAAAAGGGCGGCAAGCTCTCATCAATTGAGCTTGCAGAGATTAAAGCTCAGGTTAAGTCCACAACCGCGGACGTTGATGATTTTATTAAGGAAAACAGAATAAAAGCCAAGCCCTTCGGCTACTCAAAGGCGGAGCTTGAGCGCAAAGCCGCCGGCGAAAAGGTGTTTCCGCACGTTTTCGGAACCGATCGTAACGGAAGGGACATTATGGTTCGCCTTATGATAGGCACTAGAATTTCTATGCTTATAGGCATTTGCGCTGCACTTTTGGTGCTGCTTATCGGCTCTATTTACGGTTCCATCTCCGGCTTTTTTGGCGGCAAGGTGGACGCCGTTATGATGCGAATCGTTGAACTGATTTACTCCATTCCGGAGGTTTTGGTGGTGTTGCTGCTTTCGACTGCGTTAAAGCCCACGCTGTTAAACTTCCAAAACAGCGGAAGCGGCTTCTTCCAGGTCCTGGTGGGTATTTTAGGTCCTAACCTTATTTCGATGTTTGTGGCCTTCGGCATGCTATATTGGGTGACCATGGCGCGAATTATCCGCGGCCAGATCCTTCAGCTTAAGGAGCAGGAATATGTAACAGCAGCCCGTGCCCTTGGTGCAAGCTCCGGCAGGATAATCAAACGCCATCTGCTTCCCAACTGCGTGGGGCAGATTGTTGTCACCACCTGCCTGCAAATACCCTCGGCTATTTTTCTTGAGTCCTTCTTGAGCTTCCTTGGGGTTGGAGTTTCCGCACCTATCACAAGCCTTGGCTCTATGGCAGCAGATGCCCTTAGCGGCGTTTTTACTTACGGCTACCGTCTGGTTATTCCCGCACTGATTTTGAGCGTTATGATTTTGGCCTTTAACCTTTTTGGTGACGGCCTTCGCGATGCTCTGGACCCGAGACTTAAAAAATAAGTAAGGAGGAAACACATTTTGGATAACAACGAAAAGAAGCTATTGGAAGTTAAGGATCTAAAGGTTTCCTTCTTCACTCCCGCCGGTGAGGTTAAGGCCGTCGGCGGCATTAGCTATGATTTAGATTACGACGAGGTAATGGGTATAGTAGGCGAATCAGGCTCCGGCAAGAGTGTTGAGGCTTACTCCATCATGGGTTTGCTGCAATCTCCCGGTAAGGTGGTCGGTGGGTCGATAACCTTTGAGGGTGAGGATGTGCTGTCAAAGTCCAAGGATGAAATGATTGATTTCCGCGGTAAAAAGGTATCCATGATCTTTCAAAACCCAATGACCTGCCTTAACCCTGTTTATACAATCGGCAATCAGCTTGTTGAGGCCCTCCGTGCCCATAACAAGGATGTTTCCGTTGCCGAGGCAAAAAAGCGCGCCATGGACATGCTCAACTTGGTC
>CAZNUD010000022.1:5157-28958 GCA_964576195.1 uncultured Oscillospiraceae bacterium
GGCATAAACAATGTTGAAAAGCGCATGAAGCAATATCCCCATGAGTTTTCCGGCGGTATGCGTCAGCGTGTAATGATAGCTATGGGACTTATCTGTCACCCCCGCCTGCTTATTGCCGACGAACCCACAACGGCTCTTGATGTCACCATTCAGGCGCAGATTTTGGAGCTTATGAAAGAGCTTCAAAAGAAAACCCACATGGGAATCATCTTTATTACACATAACCTTGGGGTTGTGGCTGAAATATGTGACAAGGTCTCCGTTATGTACGCGGGAAAAATTGTTGAGCAAGGCACTGTTAATGACATTTTTTACAGACCCGCACACCCCTACACCGAGGGACTGCTTCGCTCTATGCCCCGTGTTGATGCTGAGGAATATGAGCGCCTTATCCCCATTGAGGGTACACCGGTTGATATGCTCAATCCCCCGGAGGGCTGCCCCTTTGCGCCCCGCTGTGAGCACTGCATGCAGATTTGTCTTAAGAAAATGCCCCCATACATTCAGGTGGGCGATAAACACAAAAGCGCATGTTGGCTTAGAGAAAAAGAAGTTAAAGAAAGCAAGGAGGACTTAAACAATGGATGAAAAGGTTCTTCTTGAGGTAAAAAACCTTAAAAAATACTTTCCCGTTTCCGGAGAAAAAGGTCCCGGAGTTCAAGCAGTGGAGGACGTTTCTTTTGCCATCAGAAAAGGTGAGACACTTGGCTTGGTTGGTGAGTCGGGCTGCGGCAAAACAACGCTGGGACGAACTATTTTGCGCCTTTATGAGCCAACTGCCGGGGAAATCATTTACGACGGGAAAACGATTTTCAGAAGTGCCGCCAGCACTCCCGTTTTGGATAAGGACGGTAATCCCCTTTTGGATAAGAAGGGCAAGCCCCGCACTACCATGAGCAAAAAGATTGCGGTGGATATGCTGCCATATCGCCGCAAAATGCAGCTAATTTTCCAAGACCCCTCTGCGTCCCTTGACCCGCGCATGACCGTGGGCGAAATTATAGGCGAGGCCATTGATATTCATAAGCTGGCCTCCAACAAAAAGGAACGCGAGGATATAATCAAGTCTCTGCTTTCAAAGGTGGGACTTAATACTGAGCATGCCAACCGCTTTCCACACGAGTTTTCGGGCGGTCAGCAGCAGCGCGTCGGCATTGCCCGTTCATTGGCTGTTAAGCCGGAATTTATTGTTTGCGACGAGCCAATCTCTGCTTTGGATGTTTCCATCCAGTCTCAGATTGTCAATATGCTTGAGGATATGCAGAATGATTTCGAGCTGACCTATTTGTTTATTGCTCACGATCTTTCCGTTGTGCGCCACATTTCCAACCGCATTGGTGTTATGTATCTAGGCGGTATGGTGGAGTTGGGAGAGAGCTATGAGCTTAATAAGCATCCCCTGCATCCCTATACAAAAACCTTGCTTTCCGCAGTGCCCGTTCCCGACCCGGAGGTAAGTCATGCCCGTAAGCGGGTGGTCCTTGAGGGGGACATCCCCAGCCCCATGAATCCCCCGGCCGGCTGCCGTTTTCATACCAGATGCCCGTATGCGATGCCAGTGTGCAGCGAAAGTATACCAGTGTTTAAGGAATATGACACCGGTCACTGGGCTGCCTGCCATCTGCTTGATAAATAACAAAGCCTTCACGCCGCCCAGTTTTTAGGGCGGCGTGTTTTTTAATATTTAACTATATTTTCGTGCACAGAGACTGAGATTGTGTAAATATAACTGAAAGCGAAATTTTTGCCCGAAAGAAGTTGACTTTGTCTGCCGTACCGTGTTATCATATATCGATATTTGAAGCGGATAGGAGGGCAAAACGTGAAATACCTTATTTTAAATGCGAATGTCTTTTACGACGACCGCTTTGTTAAAAAAGACGTACTTGTTGTTAACGGCGTTATCGCTGATATTTCTTCTGATATTTCCACTTCGGGTAGTGGTGTTTCTGTTTTTGATTTTAATAAGCATTTTATTTTTCCTGGTCTCATTGATGTTCATGTACATCTAAGAGAGCCAGGTTTTTTATATAAGGAGAGCATAAAGACCGGAACCCGGGCTGCGGCCCGTGGTGGATACACGACGGTGTGCTCCATGCCGAACCTTGACCCCGTGCCGGACAGTCTTGATACGATTAAGGTCCAGCAGAAACTAATTCAACGGAATTCTTGTGTGCACGTTTATCCATATGGCAGCATTACGGCAGATGAGAAACAGCAAAGACTTTCGGATATGGAGGGGCTAGCCCCAGAGGTTGTGGCCTTTTCCGACGACGGTGTGGGCGTACAGAGCAGGGAAATGATGAAGGCTGCTATGATTAAGGCCCACAGCCTGGGAAAACTCATCGTTGCTCACTGTGAGGTAAACGAACTTTTGGGGGGCACGGCCATACACGACGGACAGTACGCAAAGAGAATAGGTCACAAGGGGATAAGCTCGGAGAGCGAGTGGCGGGAGGTAGAGCGAGACATTGAACTTGTTCGGGAAACCGGCTGCGGACTGCATATCTGCCACATATCTACAAAAGAGAGCGTGGCACTGGTGCGCGATGCAAAGGCCGAGGGATTGCCGGTGACATGCGAAACCGCTCCGCACTATCTGACCCTAAGCGACAGGGACCTGAAAGATGACGGGGCCTTCCGCATGAACCCGCCCTTGAGGGACGAAAGCGACAGGCAGGCTTTACTTGCCGGACTTTTGGACGGCAGCATAGACATGATAGCCACCGACCATGCGCCCCACTCAGGAGAGGAGAAGGAAAGAGGAATACTGGGAAGCTTAAACGGCATTGTCGGCCTTGAAACCGCCTTTCCAGTGCTATACACAAGGCTGGTGAGAACAGGCACTTTCTCTTTGGATAACTTAATAAAGCTGATGAGCGTAAATCCATCTAAGCGTTTTGGCATTGGCAGTCCCCTAAAGGTCGGACAGCCCGGGGATTTGACGGTGTTCGATCTAAACGAGGAATACGAAATCAGGGCGGAGGACTTTTTGTCCAAAGGTAAATCAAGCCCCTTCGTTGGCCACAGAGTGTACGGAAAATGCAAGCTTACGATGGTTGGAGGAAAAATTGCATGGCAGGAAGCGTGAAAAGAAAAATTGTACTATCGGACGGCAGCGAGTATTCGGGCGAGGGCTTTGGTTTTAACGGCGACAAGGTTTGTGAGCTTGTCTTTAACACCGCAATGGTGGGCATACAGGAAATGATCACCGACCCTGTGTATTTAGATAAAATAGTTGTGCTAAGCTACCCAGTTGTTGGCTGTTACGGCATAAATGATGACGACTATCAGTCACGCTCCTATACCCCTTCGGGAATAGTCGTGCGGAAATATTGCGACGAACCTTCAAACTTTCGCTGTACCGCGTCACTTTCTGAGGTAATGGAAGATAATCGCATGGAAGGGCTAAGCGGCGTAGACACAAGAGCGCTTATAAGAACGCTTCGTGAAAAGGGTAACTGTCTTGCAATGATAACGGACGCGGATACTCCAACAGAAAAGGCTCTTGAGGCCATCAGGGATCATGCCCTTGAGCTGCGCCCGGTTGAGCGTGTAAGCTGCAAAAAGCGCTGGTACTCCCGCCCGTCAAAACCAGAGTTTAACGTTGCCGTTATTGACTGCGGCGCTAGAAATTCAGATATTAAGAATTTAAAAAAACTTGGCTGCAACCTTATAGTGCTGCCCTTTAACGTGGCGGCGGAACAAGTGAGGGCAGTGAAGCCCGATGGAATATACATATCCGATGGCCCCGGCGACCCTCAGCAACTAAATGAAACAATCGAGCTTATCCGGCAGATACGGGGAGAGCTGCCCATCTGCGGCAGCGGCCTTGGTTTTCTTCTCATCTGTCTTGCTTGCGGCGGGGAGACTTTTAAACTTAAGACCAGTGTTTATGGCGGAAACCATCCGGTTAAGGAGCTAAAAAGCGGCAAGATCGCCACATGTACCCAAAATCGGGACTATGGTGTTGTGGGAAACTCCTTGGAAGGCGCTGGCCTTCTCGTTACGCACGTGGATGTTATTGACGGCAGTGTTCAAGGAGTGTCTAACGCAAAAGACCGCATTTTCGGTGTGCAGTATGTTTCGGGCTACGAGGGCGAAAGCTACAAAACCCTGTTTCAGCGGCTTAAGGACAGCATGAGGGAGGCTGGCACAAATGGCTAAGAGAAAAGACATCAAGAAGATTTTAGTTATCGGCAGCGGACCTATCGTTATCGGCCAGGCTGCGGAATTTGACTACGCCGGGACCCAGGCCTGCCTTGCGCTTAAGGAGGAGGGTTATGAGGTGATTCTTATCAACTCCAACCCGTCCACCGTTATGACTGACCTTACAATGGCGGACAGGGTTTATATGGAGCCGCTTACGCTGGAATACATAGCGAAGATATGCCGCTTCGAGCGGCCGGATGCCATAATACCCGGCATTGGCGGGCAGACGAGTATCAACCTTGCAATGCAGCTTGAAAAAAAGGGGATTCTAGAGGAGTGCCGCATAGAACTATTGGGCACCAGCGCAAAGAGCATAGAGGCTGCCGAGGACAGAGAGCTTTTTAAGGGGCTTTGCCAGAAACTTGAAGAGCCGGTCATAGCCTCCGAAATTGCTCGCAGCGTTGAGGAGGGAATAGAGGCGGCAAAACAAATAGGATATCCGGTAATTCTTCGCCCGGCTTTTACTTTGGGCGGCACGGGCGGTGGCTTTGCCGACAACGAGGAGAACCTGCGCTCTATTATGCAGAAAGCTCTCGACCTCTCACCGGTGAATCAGGTTTTGGTGGAGAAGAGCATAAGGGGTTTTAAGGAAATTGAATTTGAGGTGATGCGCGACGGTGCGGACACCGCAATAACGGTTTGCTGCATGGAAAACCTTGATCCTGTGGGCATCCACACGGGAGATTCCATTGTTTTCGCTCCCGCCCAAAGCCTTGCCAGCAGAGAATACCACATGCTCCGCCGCAGCGCGCTGAAAATTATCCGTGCACTTAAGATTGAGGGCGGCTGCAACATTCAGTTTGCCCTGGAGCCTCGGAGCATGGACTACTACCTTATTGAGGTAAACCCGAGAGTATCCAGGTCCAGCGCCTTGGCATCAAAGGCCAGCGGCTTCCCCATAGCACGGGTTACGGCGAAAATTGCTGTGGGCATGACCCTTGACGAGATTTATCTTGAGGGTATCCCCGCCTGCTGTGAGCCGACTATTGACTATGTGGTAGCAAAAATGCCGCGCTTTCCCTTTGATAAATTTGCAAGCGCTTCAAATATTCTTACCACCCAGATGAAGGCAACCGGAGAGGTGATGAGCATAGGAAGAACCATTGAGGAAAGCCTTCTTAAGGCTGTGCGCTCGCTGGAAATAGGCGCGAATCACCTTCATCTGCCGAAATTTGAAGACCACACTTCCGCCTATCTGCTCTCTTACATAAAAGAGGGACGGGATGACAGAATTTTTGCCATTGCAGAACTTATCAGAATGGGGGTTGATATAGGAGTAATATGTAACGCCACCCAGATAGATATGCTGTTTTTGGAAAGCATCCGCAGCATTGTGCAGATGGAGGAGGTATTAAAAAAGGGCATAAAAGACTCTGAAGTGCTTAGGGCTGCAAAGCGTATGGGCATAAGCGATGCCTTTATTGCGAGGCTTTGGCAGCTGCCTGAGCATGAAGTATATGACCAGCGCAAGGCTCTGAGACTTATGCCGGTATACAAGACCATTGACTCTTGCGCCGGAGAATTTGATTGTTACGTGCCTTGTTTCTACTCCTGCTATGAGGATGAGAACGAGTCGCCTGTAAGCGAAAAGAAAAAAATAATTGTCCTGGGAAGCGGCCCTATACGCATAGGGCAGGGGCTTGAGTTTGATTATTCCACCGTTCACGCAGTAAAGACCATTAAGGAATACGGCTGCGAGGCAATAATCATAAACAACAACCCCGAAACCGTCTCAACGGACTACACCACCAGCGACAAGCTTTACTTTGAGCCGCTGACGGTGGAGGATGTTATGAATGTTGTCCACCACGAAAAACCCATGGGTGTAATTGCTTCGTTGGGAGGGCAGACAGCTATTAATCTGGCAGAGCCACTGATGAAATGCGGGATTAAACTTATCGGCACCGAGGTTGCTGCCATTGAGCGCGCGGAAAATAGGGATAGCTTTGAAAAGTTATTGGAGCAACTGGGCATTCCGCAGCCTATGGGCAGAGCAGTTACAAATATTGCCGACGGACTTGTCACCGCAAATGCCATTGGATACCCCGTTCTTGTGCGACCTAGCTATGTTCTTGGCGGCCGAGCCATGCAGATAGTTAACAGTGACGATAGCCTCACTTCCTACCTGCAAACCGCCGTTTCTATAAACGAGGAGCAGGCAGTACTGGTAGATAAATACATCGAGGGGAAGGAGGTTGAGGTTGACGCTGTTTGCGACGGAAGGGATGTTTTTGTACCCGGAATTATGGAACACGTAGAGCGCACCGGCATACACTCAGGAGACAGTATAAGTGTTTATCCCAGTTTCTCCATCTCTCAGAAGGTCAAGGATAGGATTTTGGATTATACCCGGCGGCTTGGACTGGGCATTGGCATAATCGGCCTTTTCAACATTCAGTTTATAGTTGACCCCCAGGATGAGGTATATGTCATTGAGGTTAACCCCCGCTCCTCTCGCACTGTGCCGTTTTTAAGCAAGGCCACGGGCTATTCTCTGGCGGACATTGCAACCCTGGTTATTCTGGGGAAAAGTCTTAAGGAGCAGGGTATTACAGAAGTATACCCACCGGAGAAAAAACGCTGGTATGTCAAGGTTCCGGCCTTCTCTTTTTCAAAGCTTGGCGGCATTGACGTATGTTTGTCGCCGGAAATGAAATCTACAGGAGAGGCCATAGGCTATGACGAGCGGCTAAACCGAGCGCTCTATAAGGCTCTTCAGGCCTCGGGTATGAAGGTTTATAACTATGGCACCATTTTTGTTAGCATTGCAGATAAAGACAAAGATGAGGCCCTGCCACTTATAAAGCGCTTTTTTAATCTGGGTTTTAACATAGAGGCAACAAGCGGTACGGCGGCATTTTTAAAGAGACACGGCGTCCGCACCAGAGTGCGACAAAAAATAAGCGAGGGCAGCGACCAAATTTTAACTGCCCTGCGCCGTGGCTATGTAAGCTATGTGATAAGCACCCGCGACCTTAACTCCTTTGGTGAGATGGGCGATGGAACGCAAATTCGCCGTTGTGCCGTAGAAAACAACGTGAATATGTTTACCTCATTGGATACCGTGCGGGTGCTGCTGGATGTTTTGGAGGAAACAACCCTTTGCATCTCCACCATTGACGCATAAGGAGCGAGGAATGAAGGACACAGTATTTATAATTGAAGAGAACAGACACCTGACAGAGTCGGTTTTGCAAATGACATTAAAAGGGGACACCTCGGATATTGCAGCGCCGGGACAGTTCGTTAATCTGCGGCTGGAGGGACTTTATCTTCGCCGTCCAATATCCGTTTGCGATTTAAACGGAGACAGGCTAACTCTGGTTTATAAGATTATTGGAAAAGGTACGGCGCAGATGAGCACAATCGCAATGGGGGAGAGCGTAAATGTCCTCACCGGCCTAGGCAACGGCTTCGACCTTACAAAAAGCGGAGACTCTCCTCTGCTTGTTGGTGGGGGAGTGGGTGTGCCGCCCTTGTATCTCCTGGCAAAACGACTTGCAGACCAGGGTAAAAGCCCCAAGATAATTTTAGGTTTCAATACAAAGGAGGATGTGTTTTACGAGGATGAGTTTAAAGCACTGGGTGTTAAGACGCTTGTGACCACCGCGGACGGAAGCCATGGAATTAAAGGTTTTGCAACAGACGCCTTTAAGCTGGCTGGCACTTATAGCTACACCTACTCCTGCGGACCTGAGCCGATGCTAAAGGCTGTTTATTATACGTCCGAAACAGACGGGCAATACAGCTTTGAAGAACGCATGGGCTGTGGCTTCGGTGCCTGCATGGCTTGCTCCTGCAAAACAAAATACGGCACTAAGCGCATATGCAGGGAGGGGCCGGTGCTGGAAAAGGGGGAAATAATATGGTAGACACTAAGGTAACACTCAGCGGCATTGAGCTTTCAAACCCCGTGATACCCGCCAGCGGAACCTTCGGATTTGGAAAAGAGTTTGCCGAGCTTTACGATCTGAATATCCTTGGCAGCATTGCCTTTAAGGGTACAACAAGTGAGCCCCGTTTTGGAAACCCCACACCAAGAATTGCCGAGTGCACCGCTGGTGTTATAAACTCCGTCGGCTTGCAAAACCCCGGAATTGATGCAGTTTGCGCCCGGGAGCTGCCGGAGCTTGCAGAACTTTTTAGCAAACCTCTTATTGCAAACATAAGCGGTTTTTCCCTGGAGGAATACGTCCTTTGTGCAAAGGCGATGGACAAGATGTCCCAGGTTGGGATCATCGAGGTAAACGTTAGCTGCCCCAATGTCCATGGGGGCGGCATGAGCTTTGGTGTTACGGAATATGGGGCGGCGGAGGTTACTCGCGCTGTTAAGGCTGTGACTACAAAGCCTGTTTACATTAAACTAAGCCCAAATGTGACGGATATAGCGTCCATTGCTGTGGCATGTGAGGCCGCGGGAGCGGACGGTATCAGCATGATAAATACCTTGCTTGCAATGCGCATTGACCTGAAAACCAGAAAACCCGTGCTTGCAAACAAAATGGGGGGACTTTCTGGGCCTTCCATATTCCCTGTGGCCCTTCGCATGGTATATCAGGTATATCAGGTAGTGAAGATTCCAATTATCGGCATAGGCGGCGTGTCCTGCGCCGAGGACGTAATAGAAATGCTGCTGGCAGGTGCCAGCGCCGTGCAAGTGGGGGCTGCAAACCTTGTTGACCCCTTTGCCTGCAAGAAAATAATAGAGGCTCTGCCCGCCCTTATGGAGAAATATGGCGTGAAAAGCCTCAGAGAAATAATCGGGGAGGCGCATTATGGATAAGGATGTAATAGTTGCTCTGGATTTTAGCAGCAAGGTGGAGGTTCTGAACTTTCTGGACAAGTTTTCTGAACGAAAGCCCTTTGTGAAAATAGGCATGGAACTCTATTATGCTGAGGGTCCGGATATTGTTCGGGAGATTAAGGCCAGAGGACACAAGATTTTTCTGGATTTGAAGCTTCACGACATTCCCAACACTGTAAAGAAAGCAATGTCAGTGCTCTCGGGGCTTGATGTGGATATGTGCAACGTCCATGCCGCGGGAACAATGGCCATGATGTCTGCCGCCCTTGAGGGACTCACACGGGCTGATGGCACAAGGCCCCTGCTTATTGCAGTTACTCAGCTTACCTCCACCAGTGAGGAGCGCATGCGTGAGGAGCTTCTCATAAACGCTGCGCTTGAGGAAACTGTATTAAAATATGCCGAAAACGCTAAGGGAGCTGGGCTAGACGGTATAGTTTGCTCACCACTTGAGGCGGCGAAAGTTAAGAGGCGCTGCGGTGAGGGCTTTATTGCTGTAACCCCCGGCGTGCGCTTTGTCGATGGGGGCAAGGACGACCAGGTGCGTGTTACCACCCCCGAAAAGGCTAGGGAGCTTGGAAGTGACTTCATTGTTGTGGGAAGACCCATAACTAAGGCGGAGGACCCGGTGGCGGCCTATCAGCGTTGTGTTAAGGAATTTTTAGGCTGATTAATCCTGAAAGGAACATTTTAGATATGGAAAAGAATATTGCTAGAGCACTTTTGTCTACAGGTGCGGTAATCATCAGACCCCAGGAGCCCTTTACGTGGGCCAGTGGAATTAAAAGCCCCGTATATTGCGATAACCGCCTGATCCTCACAGCCCCCGGGGTGCGTGATATGGTTGAAAATGCCTTGGCCGAGACTATACGAGAAAAATACCCGGATTGTCAGGTGCTTATGGGTACAAGCACCGCCGGCATAGCCCACGCAGCTATAGTTGGGCATTTGATGGACCTGCCCATGGGCTACGTTCGCAGTGGTAATAAGAATCACGGCAGGCAAAATCGAATTGAGGGGAACCTTAATAAGGGCGACAAGGTAGTGGTTGTGGAGGACCTGGTTTCCACTGGCGGAAGCGTCCTTGAGGTTGTCGAGGCCCTTAGAGAGGCGGGTGCAGAGGTTCTCGGCATAGTGAGCATATTTACCTACAATATGCAAAAAGGTCTGGACAGACTTAAGGTCGCAGAAGTAACAAATTACAGCCTGTCTAATCTGGACGCTCTTGCAGCCGTTGCCGCCGAGGATGGGGTAATTGCCGATGAGGACATTCAGAGAATAATTAGGTTTAGAAACAATCCCTCTGATGAGGGATGGATAACAGGAGGCAAAGAGTGAAAGATTTGATCAGCATTACAGACCTCACTGTTGAGGAGCTTCAAGAGCTTATAGAAAAGGCTCAAGACATTATTGCAAATCCGGATAAATATGCGGAAAAGTGCAGGCGCAAGAAGTTGGCAACGCTTTTCTTCGAGCCGTCCACCCGGACAAGACTAAGCTTTGAGGCGGCAATGCTTGAGCTTGGCGGAAGCGTTCTCGGGTTTTCCGAAGCTTCAAGCTCCAGTACTTCCAAAGGCGAGAGTGTGGCAGACACCGCGCGGACTGTCAGCTGCTATGCGGACATTATCGCCATGCGCCACCCCAAGGAGGGCGCTCCCATGGTGGCGGGAAGCGCCGCCGATATTCCCGTTATTAACGCCGGGGACGGCGGACATAATCACCCTACCCAGACACTAACAGACTTACTTACTATTTACCGGGAAAAGGGTCGGTTCGACCACTTGAAAATAGGTTTTTGCGGCGACCTTAAATTCGGACGTACTGTGCACTCGCTTATCTCCGCCATGTGCCGCTACGAGGGAAACGGTTTTGTACTCATTTCCCCCAAGGAACTAAAGGTTCCAGGATATATCAGCAGGGATGTGCTGGAACACGGAGGACATACCTTTGTGGAAACTGACAACTGGGATAACATGCCGGAGCTGGACATACTCTACATGACCAGAGTGCAGCGGGAGCGCTTCTTTAACGAAGCGGACTATATGCGACTTAAGGATGTTTTTATCCTTACGGAAGACAAGCTGCGAAATGCCAAGGAGGATCTGTCAATAATGCACCCTCTGCCTCGAGTAAATGAAATTGAACGCGCCGTGGATAACGATCCCCGCGCCTGTTACTTTAAGCAAGTTTTAAACGGCAAGTTCATTCGTATGGCGCTTATACTTAAACTTCTGGGTATTGAATAAAGGAGGGAAAGAAAATGACTATTGATTCTATTATTAACGGCATTGTGCTTGATCATATAACTGCCGGTAAAAGCATGGAGATTTATGAAGTTTTGGAACTATCAAAGCTGAATTGCCAGGTGGCAATAATAAAAAATGCCATTAGCAAAAAAGGCGGACGCAAGGACATAATAAAAATTGACTCAGTAATAGACATTAATGTGGACGTCTTGGGTTACATTGACCCAAGCATAACTGTAAATATAGTCAAGGACGGCAAGATAGTTAAAAAAAGCCATCTGGCCCTACCCGAACGTGTAACGGGTGTAATAAAGTGTCACAACCCCCGCTGCATCACATCCACCGAACAGGAACTAACCCAAGTATTCCAGCTCTCAGGCGGGGATAAGGGGGTTTACCGCTGCATATATTGTGAGGCAAATGCCGGACATGAGGCCTCATAAAAAACATCGGCAGGCTTTTAGCCTGCCGATGTTTTTTTATACCTTAGTGTATTCTGCTATTATACAGCCGCCTTGGAAAAGGCTTCCATCCTCAAAATTAAGTGATAGCAGAATAACAGCGTCCCCCGGAAGCTCTACGTTGTAAGGGGCTTCGTCCAAATTAACGGCTATCATCGCGCATCGCCCACCTCCGTAACGGGTGAAGGCAAAAACACCCCCCTGTGCACTAAGCGTATTATAATCCCCGCCGGCAAAGACAGGGGAACTGCAGCGAACGGCAGAGAGTTTTTTATACCATTCAGTAAGCTCCAAATCCTCCCCACCCCAAGGAAAACACCGGCGGTTGAAGGGGTCCTCATAGCCCTGCAATCCGGCCTCGTCTCCATAATAGATGCAGGGAACTCCGGGAAGGGTGAATTGCAAAACGCTTGCAAGCTGAAGCCTTGATTTTGCTTTTTTAAGGGCTTTACCGGATAAATGGGCGCTTGCCCGCTCCTCACGGGTTGCATACTCTTCGCCGCCAAGAACCGTTAGTATTCGTGGCGTGTCGTGGGTTCCCAGCCCGTTCATCAGGCAGGACAGAACCTGGCGGGGGTAGTTTTCACAGATGCTTTCGACGGTTTCACGCAGAAGCCCTGAATTGCCGGTCATGATGTATCCGATTATGGCATTTTTAAAGGGATAGTTCATAACGCTATCAAGCTGTTTTCCCAACAAATAGCGGCGTCTTTTGCCGTAGGCCGCCTTGTTTGACGCATCCTCCCAGACCTCACCGAGGATTAGCGCATCCGGCTTTTCGCTCTTTATTGATGTGCGGATGGTATCCAAGGTATCGTCATTGAGCTCGTCGGCAACATCAAGACGCCAACCGGAGGCGCCAAGGCGGGTCCATTTTTTTAAAATACCCTCCTCACCGAAAAGATACTCCCGCAGTGAGGGGGCTTGCTCGTTTAGCTGCGGCAGGGTTTTGATGCCCCACCAGGCTTCGTATTCCTTGGGGAACTGAAAAAAGTTGTACCAGTCGTAATACGGAGAGTCCTTAGATTGATAAGCGCCCAAGGAGTCATAATGTCCATATCTGTTAAAATAAATCGAGTCGTCACCTGTATGGTTAAAAACACCGTCGCATATGACGCGAAGTCCCATAGCCTCAGCCTCGGAACATAGGGCGAAGAAACTTTCCTCACTACCGAAGCTGGGGTCAATCTTGCCGTAATCGCCAGTATCGTATTTGTGGTTTGATGCCGCCTCAAAAATAGGGCTTAAGTATATGCAGCTTACACCGAGCTCCTTAAGATATGGCATTTTCTGGCGAATACCGTCCAGATTACCGCCAAAAAAGTCATCATTGCGGATTTCACCCTGACTGTCGGGTCTGTATTCTGGAATACCTCCCCAATCCTCTCGGTGTACGGCGTTCTTTTTTATAGGTAGATCTTCAAGCTTGAAAAAGCGATCAACAAAAATATGATAAAACTCTCCTCCCACAATCCATTCCGGTGTGGTATAATCAGCATCGTAGACTGTAAGTTGCCAGGGAGAAAATGCTCCGGAGCTAAAACGCGCCTCGTTTTGGCGGTTTCTATCAATCATCCGGTGCTCACCACCTATAACAGCATCGAAGTAATACCAATACAAGCCCGTATCATCAGGAGCAGCCCAGCCCTCAAAGCGCCTGTAGCCCTTGTCGCACCACGCAAGGGACAAAGGGAAGCGTATAGGCTCACTTGCTTCATCCTCATAAAGGACAAGGTACAAGCTTTGAACATCCATATTCTCGGCCATCCTTATGCCAAAGCGAATCTTTGTTTTGGCGGCAACGGCCCCGAAGGGGAGCTTATCCAGCTCACTTCTTGAATTAAATAAAACCTTGCTCATCCTTACCCCCGAATAATAGAAAGTACAAAAATAAGTCAATGAATTATAATCTATTCTGCCCTTATTTGCAAGCATGCGGCGCAGGGCCTAATACCTAAGGCTACTGAAGCCAAAATATATACTCAAGTTTTTGTTGACAAAACTCAAGAATAGTGTTATTATAGCATAGTTAACAAAGTAGGTTCGGTTGGTATCCGTCCTCACCTAGCCGCATAAGCGAGCCGGGTCAATAAACTGCAGTTGGTGCCTTTGCACCATAGTTGTGTTTATTTTGCGGATGCCTTTCGGTGTCCGCTTTTGTTTTTATAGTTCAAACCGGAGCATTGTCTCCGCTTGGATGATTATTTGGAGGTGTTTTAATATAGCAAATCTGGCTCATCAGATCAATGAGGATATCCTCGACAAGGAAGTGCGTCTAATCAGCGATACGGGCGAACAGCTCGGCATTATGTCCGTTCAAGCTGCTATGGGTATCGCCATTGAGAAAGATCTCGACTTGGTAAAGATAGCTCCCGCTGCCGCTCCCCCGGTCTGCAAAATTATGGACTATGGGAAGTTTAGATTTGAGCAGGCAAAGAAGGACAAGGAAGCCAAGAAAAACCAGCATATTGTTGAGATTAAGGAAATTCGTATGTCGCCAAGCATAGGCGGTAACGACTTTAACACAAAGCTAAAAAACGCACAGAAGTTCCTTGAAGACGGAGACCGCGTTAAGGTAGCTGTCCGATTCAGAGGTCGCGAGATGGCCCACACAAACCTTGGTGTGGTTCTTCTTAGGGATTTTGCACAGCAGTGTGACGAAATCGCAACTCTTGACAGGGAGCCGAAGCTCGAGGGCAGACATATGTCCATATTCCTGTCTCCGAAGGTATCCACGAACAAATAGTCAATTAGAAATATTCTTCAAAGGAGAAACCGTTATGCCAAAGCTTAAGACACACAGCGGCGCAAAAAAGAGATTTAGCGTCACTAAGTCCGGAAAAGTTAAGCGCGCCCATGCCTATAAGTCCCATCTTCTTAACGGACACGGCAAGACCAGTAAGATAAAAAGACGCCTCCGCCAGGGCACCTATGCAGACGTAACAGCCGAAGCAACAATTAAGCGCATGATTCCCTATAAATAAGGAGGAACTTTAAAATGGCAAGAATTAAATACGCGACTATGACGCGTAAGAGAAGAAATAAAGTCCTCGGCATGGCCAAGGGCTATTGGGGAACGAAGTCTACCCATTATAAGATGGCAAATCAGGCCGTTATGAAATCCCTTACCTATGCTTATGTTGGTCGTAAGCACAAAAAAAGAGATTTTCGCAAGCTTTGGATAACCCGTATCAGCGCAGCTTGCAAGATGAATGGCATGAACTACTCCACCTTTATCCATGGTCTCAGGCTCGCCAGTATAGACATGAACCGTAAGATGCTATCCGAGACTGCTATCCATGACCCCGCAGCTTTCACCGCTCTTACCGAGAAGGCCAAAGAAGCCCTTAATGCATAATCATATGTTTTAAAGAGCGAACAGTTTTTATCTGTTCGCTCTTTAATTTTTATGGTACAATTATCCTAACTTGTGCAAGACTGTGAGGAGAAAAAATGAAAAACACAATATTGTCTATCATTACCGCTGTCTTGGTGCTGCTTTTCGCTACTGCACTTGGCTTAGGAATAATCCATATTACAGATTATCCCTACAAAACTGATATAGTTACCTTAGAAATAGCTGAAAAAAGCGGAATTCCACCGGACGAGATCATGGAGAATTACAAAGCTGTTATGGATTTTCTCTCGCCCTTTTCCTCTAAGACCTTCCAATTGCCTTCGCTAAAGTATTCCGCATCCGGCGCCGGTCATTTTGAGGATAGCAAAACTATATTTAACGGAATATATCTTCTTGGCCTTATTAGCGCCATAGCGCTGGCCGCCCTTATCCGGCGGCGAAGGCTTAGTAGGAAGATACTAAAATTATCCGGCACGCTAACGCTGGCAATTCCCATTGTTTTTGCATTATCGGTGTACTTTAATTTTGAAAAAACCTTTGTCACCTTTCACAGGGTTTTCTTTTCAAATGATGATTGGCTGTTTGACCCGGCAAAGGACGAAATTATAAACATATTGCCGGAGAGATTTTTTATGCACTGCGCCCTTTTAATTGCGCTGCTATGGTTACTTTCTGGGGCGGCGCAGTTAATAGCCAGCGCCTATAAAAAAAGCAAGTAATTAGGAACATTTGTATATATCTGTCGTCATAGTGGGACGAGGGGGCGATAAGTTTGAGCTTTAAAAAAGCAACCACGGCTTATTCAGTAGCGCATTTCGTTGTGGATTTCTCCTGCGCATTTTTGGTTTTTAGCTATCTTCACGGTGTTTCTCAGTGGCTTTTGTGCCTGCTGGTTTACAACTTTTTTGCCTTTGCCATGCAGATGCCCCTCGGAATAATTGCGGACTATTTTGAAAAAAACAAATTGTTGGCCGCCGCCGGTTGCATAATTGTGGCGCTTTCCGCGCTGCTTTCCCATGCGCCTATTGCACTATGTATTTTTGCCGGACTTGGGAACGGGCTTTTCCACATTGGCGCGGGAAGGGATGTGCTTGTGCATTCCGATAACAGCTATTCGCTTTTGGGAATATTTGTCTCGCCGGGGGCTCTTGGACTATATCTTGGCACCTTGGCAGGGAAGGAGCGGCTAATAACAGTTTTTGTTCCCGTTTTCCTTCTTATACTTTCATCCGGGATTATTTTACTTATGGCTAAAAATTTGACCGTGGTAAAGCCGACCGAACATAGGAAACAGTCAGAACTTTTTGCCCTTTTGGGGGGGATGCTGCTGTGTCTTTTCCTTGTGGTGTGCATTCGTTCCTATGTGGGCATGACCCTAAACTTCCCGTGGAAGGCTCAGAGGAGTTATTCCCTGTGGCTTTTGCTTGCTCTTGCCTTGGGCAAGGCTGTCGGCGGCGTATTGGCAGACTGGTTGGGGGACAGGGAAACGGCTGTTTTGTCTCTACTTGCCAGCGCCCTGCTCTTTGTTTTCCATAATGAACCCGTTTGCGGCATTTTGTCAGTTTTCTTTTTTAACATGTCTATGCCTATTACTCTGGGTGCTGTTACTCGGATTTTGCCGGAGCATAAGGGTTTTGGGTTTGGACTTTTAACCTTTGGACTTTTTATCGGCTTTTTGCCGGTCATTTTTGGTCGGACGCAGTTGCTTACCCTGCCGTGGGGATACTGCGCGTCCGCTTTGTTTTCCGCAGTTATACTTTTTATAGGCTTGGGCGGCCCTCGACGCGGATATATTATTTCTACTGTAAAGAGCGCCTAAGAAATGTAAAAAAGGAGCAAAAATGGCAAACCCAATTATTTACTCCCTTGTGGTATCCCTTGCGCTGACTTTGGCGCTGGAGCTTATTATGGCGCTTATTTGGCGGGTTAAGGATTGGCACGATATTTTATTGTTAGTGCTTGTAAATGTGATGACTAACCCTCCTGTTGTGCTGACACATAATTTGATTATGCTGGACACTCCCATTTTCTTTACCATTGCCATCGAAGCTATGGTTGTTGCCCTTGAGTTCCTGTGCTATAAATATAGAGCACGTACAATTAATAAGCCCTTTGTTTTTTCCCTTTCCACAAATGCCTTTTCATATATAAGCGGTCTGTTCCTTATGCGACTGATTTACGGAGGTTAATTATGAAAAACTACACCAGAAAGCTTGTATCTATATTTCTTGCGGCACTGATGGTTTCAGCCCTTTCCGGTTTTGCTCTGGCTGATGTTATCTGGGAGCCTGAAGATGATTTCTACGCATCTAACGCGGAGAAATGCGAATATATTAACATGTCTTATTACTCCAACGGCGAAACAGGCTATATGGAGGTTTTCGACAAGCCCGACGGCTTCGGCATGGGCTTCGTAAACAACGGAGAGCTTTTCTATGTTGCCTATAGTTATGCCTATGGGGGAGAAAGTTGGGGGATTGTTGAATACTCAGTTTCTAAAAAACTGCTTGTTCCCGCCGATTATTCTGAGAAGTCCTTTTTCGGCTGGATAAGGCTTTCGGACGCCACTGCAAAATATAATAGCAGGGCCTTTTGCGATGACTATAAGGATGACATTAAAGATCTAAACGACCAGCTCTCACTTGTGTTACCGGAGGGAACTAAAAATATTGTTGTTTGGACATATCCGCATTCCGGTGAAATATCAAGTGTGCTCGACTATGAGAGCTTTGAAGGGGATAGCCCGGTGTTCAGCCGCTGCTATACTGACACTGAGGGCTTGCAGTGGGGCTATTTTAACTACTTTTACGGTTATCGCAATGGTTGGGTATGCGTTTCTGACCCGGAAAATGAGAGCATTGACGGATACTTTGCACAGCAGGTGGATTTTACTAAGCCGTCTTCCGATCAGCTTCCTGATAAAAGCGGCAATAGCATAACGACATACACTGTAATAATTTTCGTCTGTGCGGCTGTGAGTATCAGCTCAGCACTTATTGTAGGACTTGGAAGAAAGAAAAAGGAAAGCACAAAATAAGTTACCGGTTTTTAAGCCGCGAGAGAAGTTTTCTTTCGCGGATTTTTATTTTGCACTTTATAGAAAAGGGCTTTTTCCTTATATAATTATTTGCAGGACGCTTAAAGCTCTGATTGCGTATACTAATTTATAAGTGCAGACGCTTTTCGGGGAGTGCTTGAGTTTGTGCAGATGTCATTTTGCATTGAAGCAGTAGTGTAAAATTCATTTATTTAAGTGAAATAGTCGAAAATGCTAAAAAGCATTGCAAACATGAATTTTTAAGCTTATAATAATTTCATATTTCGAGGTATTAGGAGTGTTAGCTATGAGAGAATTGTCAAGAATAGCGTCAGAGGTCAGAGCGTCCACGACGCTTGCAGTGGACTCACTTGCAAAGCAAATGCGTCAAGATGGACTTGATGTTATAGGTTTCGGAACAGGCGAACCTGACTTTGACACGCCGGACAATATAAAGGACGCGGCAATTGAAGCCATAAAGGCCGGAAAAACCAAATATACCCCCGCAGCGGGACTTCCCGACCTGCGCAAGGCGGCCGCCGCAAGACTTAAGCTGGACTTCGACCTTGATTACGACTTTACACAGATAACCATAGCCAGCGGCGCAAAACACAATGTCTATGTTGCTCTTAAGGCTCTTTTAAATCCCGGGGATGAAGTGATTCTTCCCGCGCCCTATTGGGTTAGCTATTACGAGATGATACGCATGGCGGGGGGCCTTCCCTATATTGTATCGGCAGGGGAGGAAGAGAACTTTAAAACAACCCCTCAGCAGTTGGATTCGGTTATCGGCAAAAAAACCAAGGCGATCATTATCAATAACCCTTCAAACCCCACGGGCATGCTTTACACCCGCAAGGAGCTTGAGGCCATTGCCGAGGTCTGCAAAAAGCACGACATTTATGTTATTTCCGACGAGATTTACAGCGGTCTTGTCTACGATGGCAAAGAATTTGTAAGCTTTGCAAGCCTTTCCCAGGACGCTTATGAACGCACTATTCTCATTACAGGTGTTTCAAAATCTTATGCTATGACCGGCTGGCGCATAGGTATTGCGGCTGCCAGCAATAAGATTTCAAAAATAATGGCCAATTTTCTTAGTCACTCTACCGGAGCCCCCGGCACAATGAACCAAATCGCCGCTATAGAAGCCCTTACAGGCCCTCAGGACGGAATAGAGGCCATGCGGAAGGTGTTTGAAACCCGCCGAAACTACATTGTCGAGCGTATGAACGGAATTCCCAATGTAAGCTGCATTATGCCTGACGGCGCCTTCTATGTAATGATGAACTTGGAAAAGACTATTGGACGCACTCTTGGCGGAAAGCTTATTGAAAACGATGATGACTTTGCCGTTGCATTTCTGGAGAGTGGTCTTGTAGCAGTGGTACCATGTTCCGGCTTTGGCGCACCGGGCTTTGTCCGCTGGACCTACGCCGCTTCTATGGAGAACATCCGCGAGGGACTCAACAGACTTGAAAAGTTTCTGAAGCAGTAGTAAAATAGAAAGCACCGGAGTAATTCTGGTGCTTTTTAATGTATGCCTATAAAGAAAGGGAAGCGCTAATGAAAAACACCTATGAAAGCCCCCTGTGCTCTCGCTATGCCAGCGACGCTATGCAGTATATTTTCTCTCCTCATAAAAAGTTCACCACATGGCACAGACTTTGGATAGCGCTTGCCAGAACCGAAATGCAACTGGGACTGCCGGTAACTCAGGAGCAGATAGACGAGCTTGAGCGGCACAAAGACCAGGTAGACTACGAATACGCTGCCGAAATGGAAAAGGAACTGCGCCATGATGTTATGGCCCATGTTCATGCCTATGGCAAGGCTTGCCCAAAGGCAATGCCGATAATTCATCTTGGCGCTACAAGCTGCTATGTTGGCGATAATACAGACATTATCCTAATGCGTGAGGGACTTGAGCTTATCCGCAAAGAGCTTGTTAATATAATTTCTCGCCTTGCCGTTTTTTCGGATAAGTATAAGGAAGTGCCCACCCTTGGCTTTACCCACTTCCAGCCAGCCCAGCTTACCACCGTTGGTAAGCGAGCAACCCTGTGGTTAAACGACCTTTTGATGGACTTAGATGAGCTTGAATACCGCATATCAACCCTAAAGTTATTAGGCTCCAAGGGTACTACAGGCACCCAGGCAAGTTTTCTTGAATTGTTTGATGGTGACCACGAAAAGTGCCGGGAGCTTGAAAGACTTATTGCTCAAGAAATGGGTTTTGAGGTCTGCGTTCCCGTTTCAGGGCAAACCTATTCCCGCAAGCTGGACGCAGGTGTTATATCTACCCTTTCCGGTATAGCGCAAAGCGCAGGAAAATTTGCAACAGATATGCGCCTGCTGTCTCATCTCAAGGAGCTTGAGGAGCCCTTTGAGGATAATCAGATCGGATCTTCCGCCATGCCATATAAGCGTAACCCCATGCGATGCGAGAGGATCTGTTCCCTTGCCAGATACGTTATGGTTGACGCGCTCAACCCTGCAATGACCAGCTATAATCAATGGTTTGAGCGCACTCTTGATGACAGCGCCAACAAGCGCATTGCTGTTCCCGAGGCCTTTCTTGCAACGGATGCGCTACTGAACATATATCTTAACGTGGTCTCCGGAATTAAGGTGTATGAAAAGGTCATAGAAAAGCATTTAGCACAGGAGCTGCCCTTTATGGCAACGGAAAACATCATGATGGACGCGGTAAAAAAGGGTGGCGACAGACAGGTTCTTCACGAGCGCATCCGTGTGCATTCCGTTGCTGCCGGAGCAGTGGTAAAGGAACAGGGGGGAGAAAATGATCTTATCTCCCGCATTGCGTCCGACCCGCTTTTCGGCCTTGCTAAAGAGGAAATCCTTGCACAGATCAACCCGCGAAACTATGTGGGGCGCGCCCCGGAACAGGTGACGGAGTTCTTAAACAGCGAAGTGAAGCCTGTCCTTGAAAAGTATGCGTTTCTAATTGACACAGAGCTTACCGAACTAAAGGTGTAAGCCTTTGGCAATCAATATATAATCACGCCCTGGCAGCAATGCTCGGGCGTTTGCATTGGGGTAATACTTTGTTGACAATTTACGTATCGCTGGATATAATAGGTCTGTTTGTTAAGGAGGAAATATAAATATGAAAAGAACTGTCATCACAATAGCGGTCGTGTTGCTGCTAATAGCGCTTCTGGCCTTCGTCTCTACCTATGGGCTGAGTATTGGGAACACCAGAATACCCAATATTTACGAAGGTATTTCTCTGGGACTTGACCTTGTAGGAGGTTCCGAGATAGCATATGAGGCAGTCATTCCCGAGGGGACCTCCGCAGACGATGTGAGAAAGGGCATGGAAACAGCCCAAACAATGCTTCGCCAGCGTTTGAATAACCTGGGATATACAGAGGCTAACGTCTATTTATCCGGCTCGGATAGAGTTGTGGTTGAGATACCCAACGTTTCCGACCCCGAGGAAGCCGTTCAAATGCTCGGTACCACCGCTCTCATTCAGTTTGTTGATTGCGACGGTAATATCATCCTCGAGGGTGACGACGTAACCGGTGCCGAAGCAATGTATGGTAAGCTCAAAGAGAGTGACCTAAACTCTCAGTATTACGTTTCTCTTCATCTTTCCACCGAAGCGGCAAAGGAGTTTAAAAAGGCCACCTCCATCATTGCCAGCTATCCCGACGGCAAGAACTATGTTGCCATAATGATGGACGGGGAGGAGATAAGCACTCCTCTGGTCGGCCCAGAATATGCGGGAGTCGGTATTGATACAGACAGCCCTATAATAACCCTTGGTAGCAACACCGATGTTGAGTACGCCCAGTACCTTGCCGGGATCATTGCCTCCGGTCACATGCCTTTCGCGCTTAAGGAAACCCAGCTTCAGGCCGTGGGCGCGTCTCTTGGAGAGATGTCTCTTGAAAGCAGCATTTTTGCCGGCATCATCGGTATCATCCTGGTGATGATCTACATGGTCGTTATTTACAGAGTGCCCGGTCTTGTTGCAGATCTTGCCCTGCTGCTTTATATTGTTCTTTTCCTGGTTATTATGTCCATAACCCACATTAACTTAAGTCTCCCAGGCATAGCCGGTATTATTCTCACCGTTGGTATGGCTGTCGATGCAAACATAATAATTTACGAACGTTTGCGGGAGGAGATTCGCACGGGTAAAACTCTCCGCAGCTCAGTACAGGCCGGTTTTAAAAGAGCATACACCGCAATCATTGACGCCAACGTTACCACCATTATCGCTGCAGCGGTGCTTCTTTGGCAGGGGACCGGAACTATCCTCGGCTTTGCCAGGACCCTCATTATAGGCGTTATCCTTTCAATGTTATGCATGCTTATCGTTCCCAACCTCATTCTAAATGGACTTGCAACAATTAAACATAAAAGCCTCAAGGCTTACGGCGCATAAGGGAGGATAGGCATATGACAGAAAATAAAAGATTTAGTTTTACAGGGCACTTCAAGCAGTTTGCAATCATCTCCTGCATTCTTTGCGCAATCGGATTTGTTGGAATAATTCTCAACTTTTTTGGTGTCCCCGCCTTCAACTTCGACACCGAATTTGCCGGTGGCGTTAAAATGGATATGGAGCTTGGTGTTCCCGTAACCCGTGAGGTTCAACAGGAAATCGAAAAGATTTACGATGAAGTTGCGGGTGTAACCGCTAATGTTGTAACCTCCGGCGATAGCGGCACCGCAGTAATGGTAAAAACCGTTGAGATCAGCAGCCAGCTTCGCGGAGATATATTCGACAAGGTTGCAGAAAAGTTTGGTGCCGAAAATGTTGTCCTTTTGGGAACAACTTATACTTCCGCGACCGTTGGCAACGACCTTAAGATCTCCGCAATACTCTCCGCGGTTGTTGCTTGTGCGCTTATCCTCGTTTATATTACCATTCGCTTTGAGTTTCGCAGCGGCCTTGCAGCTATTGTCTGCCTTATTCACGACGTTTTTGTTATGCTCAGCTTTTTTCTAATTTTTCAAATTCCCATGAACATGACCTTTATCGCCGCGGCACTTACCATTGTTGGTTATTCAATTAATGCAACCATTGTTGTGTTCGACCGGGTTCGTGAGAACTATACGCGCCAGGGCAACAGGGGTGATTTTGCGCTCTGCGTTGATAATAGCATTTGGCAAACAATGCGCCGCAGCATAGGCACAACGATTACAACGCTGATTCCAATTTTGCTCATCCTTTTTCTCGGTGTAACTTCCATTCGTATCTTCGCGATTCCTCTTACAGTGGGCATCATTTCCGGTAGCTATTCCTCCGTTTGTATAGCCGGCCCTCTGTGGAACGTGCTAAAGAAAGGCGAAAAGAAAGCATAAATTACATCCATCCGCAAATGCGGGGAGGGGAGCCTCCTCGCATTTGCTGCATAGCTGACTTTCCCGTTTCATAGAAATAACGGGGGAGTGATGAAATGGTTGTTGTTATTACATTTAAGCGCCTTGTAGCGCTGCTGTTGGTGACTGTCTTGGTGGTTGGGATACTGATAAGCCTCAGACCGGAGTATCAGCCGGTTTCCTCAACAGCCTTGCCTAAGTTGCCCACGCTTATTATTGACCCGGGTCACGGGGGGGATGATGGGGGAGCAGTTTCTGTTAACGGTGTTTGCGAGAGCGTAATAAACATGGACATTGCTAAAAAGATGTCAGTATTATCAGA
>CAZNUD010000023.1:0-6126 GCA_964576195.1 uncultured Oscillospiraceae bacterium
CTGGGCACTATACTTCCCTCCTTCATACTAAAATGAATCTCATAGGTACTCGAAAGGGGAGTTCCCCTTCCGCATATGCCTGTCGGAAGCAACACACATAATGTAATGTATATTAATGCTCCGAACAAGACATAAGCCTTGCGCCAAAGCGCGAATTGCGATTATTTGGGTTTCTTTGCGCCGTATTTACTACGTGCCTGCTTGCGGTTTGCAACACCCTGAGTATCCAGTGTGCCGCGGATGATGTGGTAACGGACACCAGGAAGGTCCTTAACACGACCGCCACGGATCATAATAACAGAGTGCTCCTGAAGGTTATGGCCTATACCGGGGATGTAGGCTATAACTTCGTAGCCGTTGGTCAGACGAACACGGGCAATTTTACGCAAAGCGGAGTTGGGCTTCTTAGGTGTTGCTGTACGGACAGCAGTGCAGACGCCGCGCTTTTGGGGAGAGTTCAGATTAGTCTCCTTGTTCTTTATGGTGTTCAGACCATGCTGCATTGCAGGGGAAGCAGACTTGTAAGTGGGCATCTGCCTGCCCTTTCTCACCAGTTGGTTAAACGTAGGCATATTTTTCCTCCTTTCCACAAAAATATATATTTTTAACGGCGTGCAAAATGTTTGCCGATAAAAAGCGTTAAGAAATTTCAGACTTGTTTATTATGTGTTTAAAAAACAAATATATCTGCCACTTGCGGTGTTTTTTAACAAAAGGGCGCAATTCACCCATGCGAATTGTTATTTTAGCATAATGCACAAGTTTAGTCAAGAAATTTTTTCTTTTGTTTTTTGATTATCCCTTAAATAAGCCGGCGGTTTTCCGCCGGCTTATTCAAATGTGTGAATATGCTCTTAAAGAGCGTTGGTCCTGCCTACCAGAGCACTCAGGTCAACGTATTCTTCAGCCTCGGCTTCTGCCTGCTCGTCGGTTTCGGAGCCAAAGTCCCTATAAACCGCCAGCCCGCTGCCCGCGGGGATGAGCTTGCCTATAATGACGTTTTCCTTCAAACCAACAAGATGGTCGACCTTGCCCTTAATGGCGGCATCGGTAAGGACCTTAGTGGTTTCTTGGAAAGAGGCCGCTGACATCCAGCTTTCCGTTGCCAGCGAAGCCTTGGTGATGCCCATAAGGGTTTGGGTGCAGGTGGCCATTTTAAGGGGCTCGCCCTCGGCATTCTTTTCTCCTGCATCAATACGTGCCTGAACCTCACGGTTGGCGACTTTAAAGTCGTTCCAGTCAATGGTGGAACCGGATAGAAGGCTTGTATCGCCCGGCTCATCAATTCGCACCTTGCGCATCATCTGACGGACAATGACCTCAATGTGCTTATCGTTAATGTCAACGCCCTGCTGACGGTAAACCTTCTGAACCTCTTGAATGATATACTTCTGGCATTCATCAATGCCCAGAATGTTAAGCACGTCATGGGGATTGTAAGCGCCGTAGGTAAGGGGCTGGCCCTTAATAACAGTGTCCCCGGCGGTAACAAGAAGTCCTGCAGAATAGGGTACTTGATAGTCCACCACATCGCCGGTGTCCGGGTTGGTGATGAAGATAGCACACATGGAGTTTTTCTTGGTTTCCTCAATGGAGATGGTGCCGCCAATTTCTGCAAGCACTGCCATTCTCTTGGGCTTTCTGGCCTCAAACAGCTCCTCAACACGGGGAAGACCCTGGGTTATATCGTCGCCGGCGATACCGCCTGTATGGAAGGTTCGCATGGTAAGCTGGGTACCCGGCTCGCCGATAGACTGAGCAGCGATAACGCCGACAGCCTCACCCTCGTTAACAGGGGAATCTGAGGCAAGGTTTATGCCGTAGCACTTGGCGCAAACGCCGTTTCTGGCCTCGCAGGTAAGAACGCTTC
The DNA here is from genome assembly GCA_964576195.1 of uncultured Oscillospiraceae bacterium. GTDB lineage: Bacteria > Bacillota > Clostridia > Oscillospirales > Oscillospiraceae > UBA2658. The sequence continues at coordinate 1,871 of CAZNUD010000023.1, forward strand.
GAATTCTGACTTTCTCTATGCCTTGGGCTATAAGGAGCTCCGCGTCGTCCCGGCGAAGCATATGGTCAGCGCTGAAAATAAGCTCGCCTGTTTTGGGGTTAATTACGTTTTCTGCGGAGAAGCGTCCATGGATGCTCTCACCGAATGACTGAACCTCCTGGCCCTTGTCATATATTGCAGCGGCAATAACGCCGCACTCTGTTCCGCAGTCGTGCTCGCGGATAATAACATCCTGAGAAACATCGACCATTCTTCTTGTAAGGTAGCCGGAGTCGGCAGTACGCAGAGCGGTATCGGCCAGGCCCTTGCGGGCGCCACGGGAGGATATGAAATATTCCAGAACGGAAAGGCCTTCACGGAAGTTTGCCTTGATAGGAATTTCAATGGTTTTTCCGGAGGTGTTTGCCATAAGGCCACGCATGCCTGCCAATTGCCGGATTTGGTTCATAGAGCCGCGGGCGCCGGAGTTTGCCATCATATAGATTGGGTTAAATTCGTCAAGGTTGTTTTGCAGAGCGCTGGTAACGTCCTTGGTAGTCTGCTCCCATTCGGCAACAACAAGGCGGTAACGCTCCTCATTGGTGATAAGACCGCGCCTGTATTGCTTTTCTATTTTGATAACTTTCTCTTCGGAGGCCTTGATCAGCCTCTTCTTATCTTCGGGGACGGTCATATCCGCAATAGAAATGGTCACTGCGCCGAGAGTAGAATACTTATAGCCCAAGGACTTAATGTTATCCAGTACTTCGGCGGAAATGGTGAAGCCGTGCTTGGTTATGCACTTGTTGACAATGTTGCCCAGTTGCTTCTTGCCCACTTGGAAGTTTATTTCGTAGTCAAACATTTTTTCCGGGTCGCTGCGATTCACAAAGCCCAGATCTTGAGGGATCGGCTCGTTATAGATGATGCGGCCCACAGTGGTTTCCACCAGCTTCTGCTTGGGAACTCCGTCAACAGTTTTTGTTACGCGCACTCGAATGGGAGAGTGCATACCGATGTCCCCATCATCGTAGGCCATGATGGCCTCGTTGGGGTTGGAAAAGGCACGTATCGCGCCATAAACAACCTTTTGAAGCTCGCTTTTGCCGTCGGCCGCTTTTTCACCTGCGCGAATCCTGCGGGTAATATCATCATTGGCTTCAATGATATCCTTTGAAGGGACAATAGCGTTCTTTTTTAGGTTGGAGGATCCTGGGTCAACTACCCTTAGCATTTCGTTCTCGTACTCGCCCATGCGAACGAAGCTAAGGTAGTAGGCGCCCAGAATCATATCCTGAGTAGGAATAGTAACAGGCTTACCGTCCTGAGGACGCAGAAGGTTGTTGGCCGAGAGCATAAGGATGCGAGCCTCAGCCTGAGCCTCTGCCGACAGGGGCACGTGGATTGCCATTTGGTCGCCGTCAAAGTCTGCGTTGTAAGCGGTGCAGACAAGCGGGTGCAGCTTAAGGGCGCGGCCCTCAACAAGAATAGGCTCAAAGGCCTGAATGCCTAAACGGTGAAGGGTAGGAGCGCGGTTGAGAAGAACAGGGTGTTCCTTAATTACAACGTCAAGAGCATCCCAAACCTCGTTTTGCTGCTTATCCACCATTTTCTTTGCAGACTTGATGTTGTTGGCAAGTCCATCCTCCACCAGCTTCTTCATAACGAAGGGACGGAAAAGCTCGATTGCCATTTCCTTAGGAACGCCGCACTGATAGATTTTCAGTTCCGGACCCACAACGATAACTGAACGTCCGGAATAGTCAACGCGCTTACCCAGAAGGTTCTGACGAAAGCGTCCCTGTTTGCCCTTAAGCATATCGGATAAAGATTTAAGGGCTCTGGAGTTTGCACCGGTAACGGCTCTGCCTCGGCGACCGTTGTCTATAAGAGCGTCAACCGCCTCCTGAAGCATACGTTTTTCGTTGCGGACAATAATATCCGGAGCGTTTAGTTGTATAAGTCTTTTTAGACGGTTGTTCCGGTTAATAACACGACGGTAAAGGTCGTTAAGGTCAGAGGTGGCAAAGCGTCCGCCGTCCAGTTGAACCATGGGACGAAGCTCGGGGGGAATAACCGGCAAAATGTCAATTATCATCCACTCGGGGCGATTGCCGCTGTTGAGAAATGCCTCCACAACCTCGAGGCGCTTAACGATCTTCGCCTTTTTCTGGCCCGTAGCGGTTTCAAGCTCTGCACGAAGTTCTTCAGATAGCTTTTGGCAGTCAATGTTGTAAAGAATCTTCTTTATTGCCTCAGCACCCATCCCCGCATCAAAGTCGTCCTCGTACTTTTCACGCATATCGCGATACTCTTTTTCTGAGAGCATCTGGTTTTTTTGCAGGGGAGTCATGCCGGGGTCGGTCACTATATAGGAGGCAAAGTACAGCACCTTTTCCAGGATACGGGGGGTAAGGTCAAGGAGCAGACCCATTCTGGAGGGTATGCCCTTGAAATACCAGATGTGGGACACGGGGGTGGCAAGCTCTATATGGCCCATGCGCTCACGGCGAACCTTGGCCTTGGTAACCTCTACTCCGCAGCGGTCACAAATCTTGCCCTTATAGCGAATTTTCTTATACTTTCCGCAGTGGCACTCCCAGTCCTTAGTGGGTCCGAAAATCCTTTCACAGAAAAGGCCGTCCCGTTCGGGCTTAAGTGTGCGGTAGTTAATAGTTTCAGGCTTCTTTACCTCGCCAAAGGACCACTCCGCGATCTGCTCGGGAGATGCTATGCCGATTTGAATTGCGTCAAAGGTTGCGTAGCTCATACTCTTTCCTCCTCACCAAACTCATTTTCCGCATATTTGTCCTTACTGTCAGCGCTCTCAAGGCTGCCTAGATTATCCTTGTCCTTTTCCTTGCTGTCCTCTGGCTCAACAAGTTCGCCATTCTCGTTTTCGATATAGTAGCCGGAGGCCTCTATTTCGCTTTCTTTAGGGCGGTAGATCTCATCGCGGAAGTCGGGGGTGAAATCGTCGTCTTCGTCGTCCTTAAGCTCTATTTCATCACCGTTTTTATCCAACACGCGAATATCAAGGCACAGAGATTGGAGCTCCTTGACAAGAACCTTGAAGGATTCCGGCACACCCGGTTGAGGGATGTTGAGACCCTTAACAATGCTCTCGTAGGTGCGCACACGACCTGTAACGTCGTCGGATTTGACTGTGAGAATCTCTTGCAGTGTGTATGCGGCACCATAGGCCTCCAAGGCCCAGACTTCCATCTCGCCGAAGCGCTGTCCGCCAAACTGAGCCTTGCCGCCGAGGGGCTGCTGAGTAACAAGGCTATAGGGGCCGGTGGAGCGGGCGTGAATTTTATCATCGACCAGATGATGGAGCTTTAGAAAGTAAACATAGCCAACGGTAACGGGGTTGTCGAAGGGACGGCCCGTGCGTCCGTCGTAAAGCTCACTCTTGCCGTCGGCGCGAAGCCCCGCTTCTTCAAGAGTCTTGTGGATATCATCCTCATTTGCGCCGTTGAAGATGGGGGATGCCACCTTCCAGCCCAAGGCATGGGCAGCGTAACCAAGGTGAACCTCAAGCACCTGCCCTATATTCATACGGGACGGAACGCCCAAGGGGTTAAGAACAATGTCCAGGGGGGTTCCGTCGGCCATGTATGGCATATCTTCCTTAGGCAGGATTCTGGAAACGACGCCCTTATTACCATGGCGGCCCGCCATCTTGTCGCCCACGGAGATTTTGCGCTTCTGGGCAATATATACGCGGACAACCTCGTTAACGCCGGGAGACAGCTCGTCCCCGTTTTCACGGGTGAAGCGCTTAACACTAACTACGATGCCGCTCTCGCCGTGGGGAACCTTAAGACTGGTGTCGCGGACTTCCCTGGCCTTTTCACCGAAGATTGCGCGGAGCAGACGCTCCTCTGCGGTAAGGTCGGTTTCTCCCTTGGGAGTAACCTTGCCCACAAGAATGTCGCCGGAGTGAACCTCGGCACCTACAGAAATAATGCCTCGTTCATCCAAGTATTTAAGAGCGTCCTCGCCAACACCGGGAATATCGCGGGTGATGTCCTCGGGGCCCAGCTTGGTATCTCTTGCGTCACACTCGTATTCCTCAACGTGTATAGATGTGAAAACGTCATCCATAACCAGGCGCTCGTTAAGAAGTATGGCGTCCTCGTAGTTATAGCCTTCCCAAGTCATGAAGCCGACAAGAATATTCTTGCCAAGAGATATTTCGCCGTTGGAGCATCCGGGGCCGTCGGTGATTACTTCGCCCTCTTCTACCCTATCGCCAACTGAAACGATGGGAC
>CAZNUD010000023.1:6136-10106 GCA_964576195.1 uncultured Oscillospiraceae bacterium
TGGAGCGGGCAAACTTAACTAGTTTATAGTCCTTTACTTCGCCGCTATCGTACCTAATGTTGATGTTAGTGGCAGAAATCTTAGTAACAACGCCATCGCCCTCAGCGCAGATAACCACCTTGGAGTCCATAGCGCATTTATGCTCGATGCCGGTAGCAACAATGGGCTGCTCAGTCACCATAAGGGGAACAGCCTGGCGCTGCATGTTCGCACCCATCAGAGCGCGGTTTGCATCGTCGTTTTCAAGGAAGGGTATCATGGCGGTTGCAATGGATACCATCATGCGGGGGGAGATGTCGATATAGTCAACGCGCTCCCTGTCAACCTCGACGATTTCATCCCGGTGACGGCAGGTTATACGCTGATTTATCAGACAGTCATTTTCATCCAAAGGCTCGGTAGCCTGAGCAACGATAAATTCGTCCTCCATGTCGGCGGTTAGGTAATCCACCTGATCGGTTACCTTGTGAGTTGCCTTATCCACCTTGCGGTATGGGGCTATCAGGAAGCCATATTCATTAACTCTGGCATAAGAAGCCAGATAGGAGATCAGGCCGATGTTGGGACCTTCGGGAGTCTCTATGGGGCACATGCGGCCGTAGTGGCTGTAATGCACGTCTCGCACGTCGAAGCTGGCACGCTCGCGGGACAAACCGCCGGGGCCGAGAGCAGACATACGGCGCTTGTGGGTCAGCTCTGCCAAGGGGTTTGTCTGATCCATAAACTGGCTAAGGGGGCTGCTGCCGAAAAATTCTTTTATTGCCGCCGTTACGGGACGGATATTAATAAGGCTCTGGGGGGTAACGATGTCCAGATCCTGCAGGGTCATGCGCTCACGGATAACCCGCTCCATACGGCTAAAGCCTATGCGGAACTGGTTTTGTAAAAGCTCACCCACGCAGCGGATGCGGCGGTTTCCTAGATGGTCTATATCGTCTGGGTTACCCACACCGTGGAACAGTCCGAGAAGATAGTTTACAGAGGAGAACATGTCATCGACGATGATGTGCTTAGGGATAAGCTCGTCAATATTATTTAGAATGGCCTCCTTAAGCTCCTTACCGGAGTATTCCTCCATAAGCTTGCGAAGAATTATGAAGCGGACCTTTTCCTTAATGCCGATTTCCATAGGATCAAAGTCCACAAAGTCCGCCATGTCTACCATGCCGTTAGAAAAAACCTTGTGCTCCTTGCCGTTGGCATTGATAATGACATCTATAACACCATGCTTTTCCAACTCCTCTGCTCTCTCACGGCTGAGGATCTCACCGGCCTCGGCAATAATTTCGCCGGTCATGGGGTCAGCAACAGGCATGGCAAGCTCATGTCCCGTTATGCGGGGACGCAAAGCAAGCTTTTTGTTGAACTTGTAGCGGCCAACACTACTAATATCATATCGACGCTTGTCGAAGAACAGGTTTGCAAGCAGGGCCTCGGCACTGTCAACCGTCGGGGGGTCCCCGGGGCGCAGCTTGCGGTAAACTTCAATAAGTGACTCCTCCCGTGATAGGCAGGCGTCCTTTTCGATAGTAGCAACCATACGCTCATCATCGCCGAAGACCTGGCGCAACTGCTCGTTGGTTACAACTCCTCCCTCTGCACCCTGGCAGGAGAGCCATGTATAGGGCTTGTCTTCTTCCCTTTTGCCCACGGCGCGAAGAAGCCAGGTTACGGGGATTTTGCGGTTTTTATCTATGCGGGCATAAAAAATGTCGTTAAGGTCGGTTTCATACTCCAGCCATGCACCGTGATAAGGGATGATGGTGGTCGAACATATGCAGGTGGCAGTCTTGTCTACCTTTTTGTCGTAATAAATGCTGGGGCTTCGAACAATTTGGGAAACGACAACCCGCTCTGCACCGTTGATAATAAAGGTGCCGCTGTTTGTCATGAGCGGGAAATCTCCCATAAAGATCTCCTGCTCCTTAATTTCCTCCGTTTCCCTGTTACGAAGGCGAACGCCCACCTTTAAAGGTGCGGCATATGTGGCGTCACGGGCCCTGCACTCCTCCTCAGAATACTTGGGCTTTTCGTTCATGGAGTAGTCCACGAAGCTCAGCTCGAGGTTGCCCGAGTAGTCGGTTACGGAGTCAACATCCGCAAAAACCTCTCTCAATCCTTCCTCAAGAAACCACTTGTAGGACTCCTTCTGAATTTCCAGAAGGTTTGGCATTTCCTGAATTTCCTCGCTCCGCGCGAAGCTCTTTCTTAGGGTCTTTCCGTAAAGAACATCATGTGGCATACCCATCACTCCTTATATTAAAGTACCTAAATCGCCGTATCTGAAACGCCCGGGGGAGTTGTTTGCAATTTTCGAACACATATTGCTTTTTTTAAAAAAACTGATAAAATATACTATGAATCATGGGGTAATATCCCATGCATGTACGCAGTGAGCTATTATATCAGTTGTTTCATCACTTTGTCAACAGCTTTGTGGATTATTTGTGCAGTTTTTTTGTTTTGCGGTTGGGGATTCTATCTCTGCCGCTGTTTTTATTTAAAAATACTGAAAACTATTAGGAGAAAGAGCTTATGCAAATTCCTGCCATGCTGGCCTTCTGCTCTATATTAATAATAGCGCTGCTAATCCCCTGGTGCTCTGGCTTATGTAAAAAGAACAGCCATCTGATCATAACTGTTTTGGCATTAGGCGCAGCCTTTGCCGCAAGAGCATGGTTTATTAATTACCAAAGCGGCGACTATAACACCTTTCTCTGCAAATGGGTGGAGTATTTTCGTGCCAGCGGCGGTTTTAGAGGACTTTCCGGCAGCGTTGGAAACTATAACCTCCCCTATCTTTACTTTCTCGCTGCGTTTTCATATCTCCCTATAAACGATCTGCATTTAATAAAACTCCTGTCCATCGCCTTTGATGTGGTGCTCGCCTTCGGCATTATGAAGCTTACCGGCGTTTTCACCCGTTCCAGCGGCAAGCGTCTTGCGGCATATCTTATAACCTTGCTTTTGCCCACCGTGGTGATTAACGGAGCCATGTGGGGCCAATGTGACAGCATATATGTAGCCTTTGCGGTGCTGGCAGTCTTTCTTGTTATGACCGGCCGCCCCAACGCCTCCATGGTTTGTATGGCTCTGTCCTTCGGCTTCAAGTTGCAAGCGGTTTTTATAATGCCCCTGTTTCTGGTGATGCTCTTTGCAGGCAGAATACGAATTCGCAACTACCTGGCCTTTCCGCTCTCATATATAATATTAATTCTTCCTGCCGCACTGCTGGGTAGGCCTTTTAAGGACGCTTTCTTGCTCTATTATAACCAGGCTGAAACCGTGGGCGCGGGGCTTAATTACAACTCCCCGTCCATGTACGCTCTGTTTCCAAATAACCTTGGAGCTTCCTCCGTGTCTGCCCTTGGAATTGTAATCACATTTTTGTTTATGTTGCTAATCATTCTTTGGGCTTGGAACCGCCGTGCAAGTCTCACTGATGAGGCGCTGTTGGGCATTGCCCTGTTCCTTGCCGTTGGAATTCCCTTTTTGCTTCCTCATATGCATGACCGGTATTTCTTCTTGGCAGATGTGCTCACCCTGGTGCCTGCGGTGCTTTACGTAAAGTATGCACCAATGACCTTCTTTACAAGCTTTGCGTCATTTTTGTGCTACTATGCCTATCTCAATCAGCGCTACCTGTTGCCCATAAGTTTCGGAGCAATTGCGCTTATAGGCGTTCTGCTAATAATACTCGGCTTTACCGCCCAGCGGCTCTCATCCCAACGGCCGGGAAAAGTGCGCAAAAAAATAAATGTCTTTTTTTAAATAATTATGGTTGACAAAGCCCCTGTTTCTTATTATAATATCCCTTGCGTTCGCAATACGCAAAAAGTCAATATGCGAGAGTGCTGGAATAGGTAGACAGGCACGTTTGAGGGGCGTGTGTCAAATGGCGTGGGAGTTCAAGTCTCCTCTCTCGCACCAAAAATGTAAACCCCCGCAACCAAACAGGTTGCGGGGGTTT
>CAZNUD010000023.1:10206-27698 GCA_964576195.1 uncultured Oscillospiraceae bacterium
AAATCAGAGCACTTTCCCCGCCGCGCCACAAAGCTGCTTCGGGAGACAGGCGCGAATTCTTGCAGCGAAGACCTTTTCAGGCAGATTCTTGAAAATTCCCTTGCCGCTGTAACAGTTGTGGATATGGACAGCCTTGAGCTTATATACATCAACCGTGCAGCAAAGGATATTCTGTGCGTTTCCGGAGATTATAGGGGGAAACTTTGCTTTGAGTACATTAATGACGGTCAGCCCTGCCAAAATTGCCCCCTGTTCAGCGAAACCACGCCGGACGAGTGCTACGATACTGACATTTTAATAAAGGGAAGGCATTTGCACGTGGAGGCGCGGACAATTTACTACTGTGGTCGGCGCCTACTTGTAAAATACTTCTTAGATGAGACAGAAAAACACGCTGTTGAGGAAGAGCTAAGCCGCAGGGAGCAAATGTTAACAGCAGTCCTTCGTCAATCCGGCCTTAACTACTGGGAATACTACATGCATGAGGACAGGGTGGTAAGTTCCGACAGCTCCATTAAAAACTTTGACGTTCCCAGTCAACTGGAGGATTTTCCGGAGAGCTATATTGCTCAGGGCATGCTCAGCCCCAAATATGAGGAGCAGTGCCGTCAGCTTCACCGGGAAATAAAAGCCGGAGCGCCCAACAAAACCATTGAGCAGCGGGTGCGGCTTAAAAACGGCTCTTTCATCTGGCAGCGGGTGCGCTACGACACTGTTTTTGATGATAGCGGCAGACCCATTAAGGCTCTCGGCTCCTGCATAGACATCACCAAGGACAAAGAACTGCTCCAGCGCTATGATGACATGCTTGCCCTTCAAGAAATAACCATTGATAAGTCTGTTGCCTCCTCCCTCGTTAATCTGACCAGAAACCGTATTTGCAGCATAAGGGGCCGCGACGATGCCATAAAGGCCATGCACAACCACCGTCTTGAAGATTTGCTTGATCTTATATGCAGCCGCATTCCCAACAGTCGGCTGCGGGAGGAATTCCGTCGCGCAGCGGATAGGACTAAGCTTCTATGGCTGTATCAAAAGCAGGGCATTGCCGAGCACAGCACCACTTTTTTCTATGCAGATGGCAACGCCCCGAAAAGATGGCTTGAAATAACCGCTCTGCTAACCAGAGAGCCATCCTCCGACGAAGTTTTGATGTACTCCTACGTAACTGACATAAGCGAGCGCGCCGTAAAGGAGCAGTTGCTGTCCCTGGTGGGCGAAATGTACGTAAATACCATGATATATGTGGACATGCCCTCAACCAGCATCACGATGTTCACCGTTGGTCAGGAAAAGCCCAGGCATTTTCCCGATGTAGACAGTCTGTTGAGCTACCTTATACCGCATCTTTCCGCCCTGGGCTATTCCCACCCGGAAAAAGAACTAAAGGACAGCCTATCCCTCGACCGGATTGTTGCCGAGCTTGAGGCCAATGACAAATACGGTGTAACCACATGCGTGAGTCGCTACGGGAAGCCCTGCTTTTTCAGAACAAGCTGCTCCTATGTGGACGAGCAAAAAACCGACATTGCCCTTATCTGCGCGGACATAAGCGCCTCAATGAAAGAACAGCAGTGTCAGCGGGAACAGCTTCAGCGCGCGCTAAAAGATGCCGAGCGGGCCACCAAGGCAAAGTCCGATTTTGTTTCCTCCATCAGTCACGACATGCGCACACCCATGAACGGTATTCTGGGGCTTGCCTGTCTTACCCTGGACATTGAGGGGCTGCCAGAGGAGGCAAGGGAAAACCTTCAAAGCCTTGTGCAGTCCAGTCGCTTTCTTTTGCAGCTTATTAACGACACGCTGGATATGTCAAAAATAGAAAGCAACAAAATCCATCTTACACTGCAGCCCGCCAGAGGCTCAGCCGTTCTGGATAATGTTGTGTCTCTCATTATGCCCACCGTTGCCGAAAAGGGCCTGCACCTAAGCATAAAAAAAAGCGGTGATCTGTCGCGCCTGATTATGATGGACAAAATGCGCATGGAACAGATTTTACTAAACCTGCTGTCAAACGCCATCAAGTTCACTCCAAAGGGTGGAAACATTAAGCTCTCCATAGACTGCACCGACAATAAGGACGGTACTGTTAATACCCTTATCTCCGTCAAAGACAGCGGCTGCGGCATGAGCGAGGAGTTTTTGCCCCGATTGTTTGATGCCTTTTCTCAGGAGGGCCATGGCTATACAAGCGATGGCGAAGGCACGGGGCTGGGTATGCCGATAGTAAAAAACCTTGTGGAAATAATGGGCGGCACAATCCAGGTTGAAAGCAAAAAGGGTAAGGGGACAACATTCCTGATTAACTTAAACTTTCAGGTTTCTAAAGGGCTAGAACCCTTAGTTAGCCATAGTCCACAACCTCTTTCGCCTGAGCGCTTTACCGGTAAACACGTGCTTTTCGCCGAGGACCACCCGGTTAATGTGGTGGTGGGCAGAAAAATGCTTGAAGCAAAGGGCATCTTCGTAACCCACGCCGAAAACGGACGTAAAGCTTTGGAGATTTTTTCAGCATCGCCGGAGGGATATTTTGACGCGGTGTTGATGGATATTCTTATGCCGGAGATGGACGGGCTTGAGGCTGCAAGAAAAATTCGCCAGCTTGAGCGTACCGACTCCGGTGCGGTACCCATAATTGCAATGACCGCCAACGCCTTTAGCGAGGACGCGAAAAAAAGCCTTGAAGCGGGAATGAACGCCCATATTGCAAAGCCGGTGGAGCCTGAACTGCTCTGGAAAACCCTACATGAGCAAATGGTAGAAAGAAGCAGGGCCTAAAAGTCGTTCTATCTATGGTGTGCTCAGCGCTACTATTAAATAACTGCCGGACATCGTGTCCTTTCCGTGTTATCTGCAAGGAGCCTCTCATACAAGGCAAAAAGCACCGCCTCCTTCCCTACTGGGTAAGAAGACGGTGCTTATTTTCTATTCAGAAGGAGCGCTCAGGGCCTTTTTCAAAGCCTCGAAGCTTGCAGTTGGTAAATCAATAAACCTCTCCCGCTCCGCAATATCTCCAAGCTGATGGGCATCGGAGCTGGTCATAATTTTAAAGTTTTCTTTATACCGGATGTTATTTGTGTTGTTAAAAAACCTCTCCGGACTTCTAACCTCAAGTGTTTTAAATCTCGGCTCCTGTGGCAGCGCACCCAAGTTTGAGAGAACGCTGTTGCTGTCCCTGTCAATATGCGCAGGGTAGCAAAAGCCGCCGAAGCGTGAGACAAATTCAGGGACCTGCTCATAGGTAAGCGAAGTAGCGTTTGAAAGAAGTTTCGGCATCTCTTTTATGATCTTCTCGTTTTCGTCCACGACCAATTGATGACCGAAATATTTCGGCTTGTTCTCGACGGGAGGAAGCAGTCCGTAAAGCTCCCTGCCCGCTCTTTGGGCACACTCGGCATCAGGAAAAAGACAAACCATGTGGATTTCTTCAGCCGTGGTTATCTCAATACCCGCAATAACGGTAATAGGAAGCTCCCTTGCCGCGCGAACAACGGCGGCAGCGTTTTCTGCGCTATTATGGTCGGTTACGGCGATAATATCCAGCCCCTTAATATAGGCCATATTTACTATATTCGGCGGAGTCATAGCGTCATCGCCGCAGGGGGAAAGGCAGGTATGTATGTGCAAATCGTAACCAAGCTCCGGCATTTAACGCCCTCCCATACTTTGAATAACGCTTTAAGCAAGTCCTAGCGCCTTCGCCGCCTCAAAGGAAGCCTCAAATATGGGCTTTTTTGTGCGCAAAACGGTAACGCCGCCCTTTTCCGCCCCCGTCCTTATTTCCTCGTTCATAGGCACGTTTTCCGCCAGCACCACGCAGGCGCAATCGGCAAGTGAGGCCACGGCCATGGCATTGACGTTGCCCATAATTGTAATCCAAAGGCAGCCAAGCGGCGCCCGGCTCATAACCATTGAGAGCAAATCTCCGCAATAGATGCCGCCGGTGATTTCGCTCTCTCCGTCGCCGTATGAAAGCTCCCAATCAAGCCTTTTGCAAAGCTCCTTAACCTTCATTATTTATTCTCCCCTTTATCACGGCTTTCAAGCTTCAGTGACAGCATACTCGCTCTAACCGCCTCCACCTTGTCCTTTAACAGGTAAATGCAGGCATCCTCCGTTGCAAGGCCCCGCACAATATCCTCCGCAAGCGCGTGGCAGGAAGGGGCGCCACAGGAACCGCAATCCAGCCCGTAAAGGCGTTTTTCCGTTTCCTCAAGCTCCTTCATCATATGCATTGCCTGCTTCGGTTCGGATGAAAGCCTAAGGGCCTCCACCGGCTCAAGCTTCTCCGTCCAAAACAGCTCCTTGGGTATCTCTCCATCTTTAAAGCTGTTGCAGGCCACCGGCAGGTACGCCCAAAGACGCTTTAGGCGAGTAACCATAACATATGGGTTTTCCACGTTAAGCACTCCGCCCACGCAGCCGGCAGGGCAGGCGTTAAGCTCCACAAAGTCCTGATCCGAAAGGCGGTTGTCGTCCATTTCCTCCAAAACATTAATTACATTTTCTATGCCGTCTGCGGCAAGATAGCTGGTTGTAAGCGTTGCCCCCGCCTCGCCGCCGCTATTGCCCCAGGAAAGACCGGTACGTCCGGTTTGGGCAGTGTCGATCTCGTAGCCGTTCCGTTTTGCAGCGCATTTATTCATGGCCGAGAGCAGAGTAGGATATATTTCGCTGGCAGACACCGCCAGATCAACTTCACTTTTCGCTGTTCCAAGCGGGCTTTTAATGGCGGTAACCTTCGCCGGGCAGGGAGTTATGAATACAACTCCTATTTCCTCCGGATTAAGGCCACTGTTTTTAACGGCCTGCTCCCGGGCAAGCCTCGCCGCCACCTCCATGGGTGAGGCGATTGGAAGTACATTGTCCAGAAGGTTCGGAAAACGGATTTTAATAAGCCTCAGCACTGCGGGACAGGCGGAGGAGATAACGGGTTTTTTTAGTTTGCCCTCGTCAAGCATTATTCTGGTGGCCGAGGAAACTAGCTCCGCCGCGGCCGCAACCTCATAAACCTCGTCAAAGCCGATAGCTAGAAGTCCCTCGCGGATAAGCTCCAGATCCTCCTGCCGCTTATACTGCCCGAAAAGTGAGGGCGGCGGCAGCACTACCTTATATTTAAATGCGTCAATTGCCTGCAGCGGGTCTGTAACCGCGTGTTTTGCATGGTGCGGGCATACTCTTATACACTCGCCGCAGTCTATACAGCGCTCAGGCGTAATCTGCGCTTTGCCGTTTCTTACGCGGATAGCCTCCGTTGGACAGCGTTTAACGCAGGTTATACAGCCGTGGCAGGACTCTGTGTCCAGCGTTACGGAGTGAAAATACTCTGACATCTCAAGCCTCCAAATCGTGCTTCAAATAAGATACTTGCCCCGGTTCTCAGCCGGGAAGGTAAACAGAAATCGTAACTTTGGTTCCCTTGTCCACAGTGCTTTCTATTTCCAGCTTGTCGGCATATTTCTTCATGTTGGGCAAGCCCATGCCCGCGCCAAATCCCAGACCTCTCACCTTCTCAGTGGCTGTTGACCAGCCCTCCCGCATGGCAAGGTCTATGTCCGGTATTCCCGGCCCGTGGTCTGTCAGCACGGCGGTCATGCGGTCATTGCCAATATCTACATCAATTGTTCCCCCGCCTCCGTGGATAACCATGTTTATTTCGCCCTCATAAAGAGAAATAGACATTTTTCTCACTATTTCAGGGTCAAGGCCCAGCTTTTTGAGAGTTTTTTTAACCGCACTGGAGGCTGTTCCCGCTCGAGTAAAATCGTCCCCGGGAATCTCATAGTGGTAGTGCAGGCAGTTTTCAGTCATTTTACTTCCATACCCCCGTTGAGCCCAGACTGGTAAAGCAGTCCGCAAGCAGTGAACATTCTGTGATTGGTTGCCATAACAGCAATGCCGCTTTCTCTGGCGCATTCGATAATAGTCTCATCCGGGCGCTTTCCGCGCACGAAAACAACGCTCACCATGTCCATCATGGCGGCTGTTCGTATGGCCTGCTGGTTAAGCAGTCCCGTAATGAGCACCGCCTGATTTTTAACATAGGCCAGAACGTCGCTCATCATGTCACTTCCACAAGCGGTGTTGACCTCGATGTCCAAAAACTCCTCACCGAATAACAGCTCCGCATCCAGAATTGACAAGACTTCCTTTAGCTGCATAAGTCTTCCTCCAATACTTCCAAATTGGTTAAATAATTATGAGATTTGGCAAATAATACGCAAAACCATAAATATGTTGCTAAATAAGTTGTAATAGTGTAGAATTATTTTGCAGGGGTTTGCCGGTTTCCCGCTGCCCTCTTGTGAGGCAAAAGCGGCAAATGGGCGGTCCCTCCAACTAAGCTGCAAAAGCAACAATGCTGCGCTCCGGTATAAATAAATTATATCACAGCCTTTCCTACAATACAATCTCAGTCTTTTCCACATCCATTTGCAATACACTTGCGTTTTTTTCATGGCATTTTCGACAACAAGCCCACTTCTTTTTATATAGTACGTCCATAAAATAAGTGTGGTAAAGAAGAGGTTAATGTGATAAAATTAACAAGATGTCGTGGAGAAGATAGATTTTCACGCGATATTCTGTTTTTTCGCCCCGGTGTTCCCGCCGCGGATAAGCAGCTACTAGATTTTTTATTAATATGGAGGGAAACAAAACATGTCAACCAAAGCGTGTTGTTCCACGTGCGCAGGCACGAAGGAGCAGGATGAGAAACTCCGCGAGGCAATAAATACCTTACAGGGTGAACACTCTCTCGTCCAGATTCTTCAGGCTGCGCAGGAGATTTACGGCTACCTGCCTGAGCGAGTAATAGACACTATCGCTCAGCTGCTGGGAATTTCCTCTGAATCTGTCTATGGGGTGGCAACATTCTATTCTCAGTTCAGATTCAGTCCCAAAGGAAAGTACGTCATTTCCGTTTGCCTAGGTACTGCCTGCTACGTTAAAGGCGCCGGAGATATTTATGAAAGGCTCAAGTCCAAGCTCAAGATTGAGGATGGCGAAACCACCCCTGACGGCAAGTTTTCCATTGATGCCTGTCGTTGTGTGGGTGCTTGTGGACTTGCCCCTGTTATGAGCATTAACGACACCGTCTACGGCAACCTTAGCGCCGATATGCTTGACGGCATTCTTGAAAAGTGCGATTAAAAAACAGATGACGGGAGGGAGAAGTACGCCATGATGCAGGAACTTTCTTTGAACATTATGGATGTGGCGGAAAACTCCGTTCGCGCCGGCGCAAGCCTGGTGGAGATCACAGTGGATGAGCAGCCGGATCTGGATTTGCTCACCATTACTATAGCCGACAACGGCTGCGGCATGTCTCCCCAGCAGCTCGAACAGGTCTCAGATCCCTTTTTCACCACCCGTACAACCCGCCACGTGGGGCTGGGCATTCCCTTTTTTCGCATGGCGGCTGAGCTTACAGGCGGCAGCCTTGACATTTCCAGTGCGGAAAATGTCGGAACAACGATAAAAGCAAAATTTACCCTCTCCAGCATCGACCTAATGCCCCTTGGTGATATTAACGAGAGTATCTTTGTCCTTATTCATGGCAATCCCGACATAGACTTTCTTTTCACCCGCCGCATAGACTCTGCCGAGCTTGTGCTGGATACACGCAGCTTTCGCACAATTCTTGGTGACATTCCTTTAAACGACCCTAAGGTCGCCGTTTTCATTAGCGAGTTTCTCGCGGAAAACACTCAGGAGTTGCTGGAAAGCCAACAAACCACTTAATAACAGGAGGTAGCCAAAATATGAAGACCCTAGCAGAACTACAGGCCCTTCGCGATGATATGAAAAGCCAGATAGGCGTTCGCCGTGAAGGCCAATACCGTATGCGCATAGTTGTGGGCATGGCAACCTGCGGCATTGCAGCAGGCGCCCGCCCCGTTCTCGCCGCCTGCACAGAGGAGCTGGCAAAGCGCGGACTTAACGACGTGGTAGTCTCTCAGACAGGCTGCATAGGCATCTGCCAGTTCGAGCCGGTTGTCGAGGTAATTGATGCCGATGGCACCAAGACCACCTATGTTCATATGAGCCCTGAAAAGGTGCCTAAGATTTTCGCACAACACGTAGTAAATGGTTCCCCGGTGGTAGAATATACCATCGGCGCCAACGCATAGAAGGAGGTATACTATTATGGTTCGTTCCCATGTCCTAGTTTGCGGTGGAACAGGCTGTCATTCCTCCGGAAGCGATAACGTATTTGATCAGTTTGAAGCTAATCTTGCTAAGGTCGGCCTTACAGATGAGGTAAAAGTCATTAAAACAGGCTGCTTCGGTCTCTGCGCCCTGGGTCCGGTGGTAGTTGTATATCCTGAAGGTGCCTTTTACTCAAAGGTCACTCCCGAGGATGTAACCGAAATCGTAAACGAGCATCTTCTCAAGGGCAGACTGGTCACCCGTCTGCTTTACAGCGAAACTGTTGTTGATAACACTATAACCAGCCTTGATGACACAGATTTCTACCGGGAGCAGATGCGCGTTGCTCTTCGCAACTGCGGCGTCATCGACCCCGAAAATATTAAGGAATACATAGCCTATGACGGGTATATGGCCCTTGCAAAATGCCTGACCGAAATGAAGCCCGAGGACGTAATTAAAGTCATCCTCGACTCCGGTCTTCGCGGACGCGGCGGCGGCGGCTTCCCTGCAGGACGCAAGTGGAGCTTCGCGGCGGCGCAGCCCGCAGGCGAAAAGTATGTCTGCTGCAACGCCGACGAGGGTGACCCCGGCGCATTCATGGATCGCTCCGTTCTTGAAGGCGACCCGCACACTGTGTTGGAGGCAATGGCCATCGCCGGCTATGCCATCGGCGCCTCCCAAGGCTATGTTTATGTACGTGCGGAGTACCCCATAGCCGTTAAGCGCCTTACCATAGCCCTTAACCAGGCCCGCGAGCTTGGTCTTTTGGGCAAAAACATCCTCGGCTCTGGCTTTGACTTTGATGTGGATATCCGCCTTGGCGCAGGAGCCTTTGTCTGCGGCGAGGAAACCGCTCTGCTTAACTCCATTGAGGGCAAGCGCGGTGACCCCCGTCCCCGTCCTCCTTTCCCCGCTGTCAAGGGTCTGTTTGGAAAGCCTACCATCATTAACAACGTTGAAACCCTTGCAAACATTACCCAGATTATTCTCAATGGCAGCGATTGGTTCTCCTCTATCGGCACTGAGAGTTCCAAGGGCACCAAGGTCTTCGCCCTCGGCGGTAAGATAAAGCATACTGGCCTTGTTGAGGTTCCCATGGGTACCTCCCTGCGCACCATTATTGAAGAAATTGGTGGCGGTATCCCCAACGGCAAAAAGTTTAAGGCCGTTCAGACCGGCGGTCCCTCTGGCGGCTGCATCCCCGGAAAGTACCTTGACATACCCGTTGACTATGACAACCTCACCGCAATCGGTTCCATTATGGGTTCCGGCGGAATGATAGTCATGGACGAGGACAACTGCATGGTGGATATTGCAAAATTCTTCCTGGAATTCACCGTTGACGAAAGCTGCGGCAAGTGTACCCCCTGCCGTATAGGCGTCCGCCGCATGCTAGAGATCCTTGAAAAGATTACATCCGGTAACGGCACCATAGAGGACCTAGACTCTTTGGAGCGCCTGTGCTACTTTATAAAAGAAAACTCACTCTGCGGCCTTGGTCAAACAGCCCCCAACCCCGTTCTTTCAACCTTGCGTTACTTCCGCGATGAGTATGAGGCACACGTTATCGAAAAGAAGTGCCCCGCAGGCATATGCAAGGATCTTCTCACCTACTCCATTGACCCTGAAAAATGCAAGGGCTGCACCCTTTGCTCAAGGGTCTGCCCTGTTGGGGCTATCTCAGGCGAATTGAAGAAGGTTCATGTCATCGACTCCACCAAGTGCATCAAGTGCGGTGCCTGCATGGATAGCTGCAAGCTCAAAGCTATAGTAAGACGCTAAGGAGAAGGATAACAAAATGAATATGATCAACCTAAAAATAAACGGCACCCCCGTTACCGTGCCCGAAGGGACAACAATCCTTGACGCGGCACGACAGGCAAGCATCGATATTCCGACTCTCTGTTACCTGAGAGATTTAAACGAAATCGGCGCCTGCCGCATGTGTGTTGTTGAGATTAAAGGCTCACCCAAGCTCAACACCGCCTGCGTATACCCCGTTGCCGAGGGCATGGAGGTTATTACCAACAGCAAGAAAATATTTGATGCTCGTCGCATGAACCTTGAGCTTTTGCTCTCAAACCACAAGAGAGAATGCCTCTCCTGCGACCGCTCCGGCTCCTGTGAGCTGCAAAAGCTCAGTCTGGACTACGGTGTTGAGGACGAAAGCCGCTATGACGGGATGAAAACCCCCTCAGAGATTGACGATTCCGCTATCCACATGATCCGCGACAACTCCAAGTGCATCCTCTGCCGCCGCTGCACAGCAGTTTGCGACAAGCTCCAGGACGTTGCCGTTATCGGCACCAACAGTCGCGGCTTTAACACCCATATCGGCAGCGCCTTTGACGTTGCCCTTAATAACGTTGCCTGTGTCTCCTGCGGCCAGTGCATCGTTGCCTGCCCCACTGGCGCCCTAAGGGAGCGTGACGACACGGACAAGGTCTGGGATGCTCTTGCAGATCCCGAAAAGCGCGTTGTTGTCCAAACAGCCCCCGCCACCCGTGCCGCTTTAGGCGAAGCTTTCGGTCTTCCAATAGGCACTAATGTTGAGGGCAAAATGGTAGCTGCCCTTCGTCGCATGGGCTTTGATGACGTCTTTGACACCGACTTCGCTGCAGACCTTACCATAATGGAGGAAGCAAACGAGCTTGTTGAGCGCATCAATACCGGAGGCAAGCTGCCCCTCATAACCTCCTGCTCCCCCGGCTGGATCAGCTACTGTGAGCAGTATTATCCCGACTTTTTGGAAAACCTGTCCAGCTGTAAGTCTCCCCAGCAGATGTTCGGCGCCATCACCAAGAGCTGGTATGCCCAGAAAATTGGTGTTGCTCCCGAGAACATTTTTATGGTCAGCTTCATGCCCTGCACCGCAAAGAAATATGAATGTCAGCGCCCCGAGCAGTCCGTTAACGGCATTGCCGATGTGGACGTTGCCCTCACTACCCGTGAGCTTAGCCGTATGATCAAGCGCGCAGGCATTGACTTTATCGCTCTGCCTGATGAGAAGTACGACGATCCCCTCGGCATATCCACCGGTGCCAGTGTCATCTTCGGAGCCACCGGAGGCGTTATGGAAGCAGCCCTTCGCACAGCAGCGGAATGGATAACCGGCGATTCCGCCGCCCCCGTTGAGTTTGGTGACGTTCGCGGCACAGATGGCATTAAGGAGGCCACCTACAAAATTGGTGACCTGACTGTCAATGTTGCCATTGCCTCCGGCCTTAAGAACGCCAAAAAGGTGCTTGAATCCGTTAAGCGCGGAGAGAAGGATTATCACTTCATCGAGATTATGGCCTGCCCCGGCGGCTGCGTAAACGGCGGCGGCCAGCCCATACAGCCCAGCAACGTCCGAAACAACACGGATATTAAATCCCTGCGGGCAAAGGCTCTTTACAAGATAGATGAAAACCAGACTTTACGCAAATCTCACGATAACCCCGTTATAAAGGAACTTTACGAGAACTTTTTGGAAAAGCCCGGCAGCCACAAGGCCCACGAGCTGCTTCATACAAAGTATAATGATCGTTACCTCTATAACAAGGCATAAGCAAGGGATGTACTCGCCTGTCATTTATCCATTGCCATAAAGGGCAAGGCTGGAGGGACAAGCCCGGGAACTTATAAAACAAAAAAGATTACCCTCTTTCTTGCAAGAAAGAGGGTAATCTTTTTTTCTCTCCGTTAATTGCCACAGGCGGACATATCCCCAAGTCTATTTATGTCGATAATGCTAAATTTCCCTCCGCTAAAATCTATGACACCCTCCTGCCGAAGCTTGGAAAGCTCCCGTGATAATGCGCTGCGGTCACAGCAAAGCAGCTCGGCCTGCTGCTCGCGTGTGTGCGGCGAAACGAAGCTATAGCTCCCCGCCAGCTCCGCCTGCTCTAACAGATAAAGCGCAATTTTCCCTCTAAGTGTGTGGCAAAGCAGTAAATTAACCCGCCGCATCAAAATAAAATATTTTGCTGAAATTTCATTAAACAAATTGCGAAGCACTGTTTCTCGGGTGTTTGCACAAGCTTGGTTTTGAGTAAGCAGGGACGAAAAGGGAATTCTCAGCACCGTGCCCTCGTCTAACATTCTAACCGCCACGGGACTTTTTTTCACACCGCCGGAGAGCATGTCACCAAAGACGCTTCCTGGAGAAAACTCATTAATAATAGTCCTTCGCCCCTCTGAGCCAAGCATTTCTCCCACAGCCTTGCCGGAGAGTACAATATGTATACTGCTTCGCCTCTCTCCCTGCTCAATAAGGATTTCGTTTTTCGTCACTCGTAAGGGAAAAGCCCTTACCTCCTTCAAAAAGCCCTCTATGCACTTCTCTTCCAATCCCTTAAACAGCGGCGAGCTTTTTACCGCCTCCATCTGAAATTTATCTAGCATGCTCTACACTTCCTTGTATAATTGTTGCATAAGCAACATACATTTTAATTTATAATAGTATAATAATTATACGCTTTCAAGGCGAAAGAACAAGAAATGAGGAAAAAACATGAGAAAAAGCATTGCTCTTGTCATAACACTTATACTTTTACTCTCCGTTTTCGCAGGCTGCACCGCAAAAAGCGATGCCGGAGACCTTCCCTCCCAGGAGCCTGTTGCGGAGGTGCCAGCGACGGAGGTTTCCGGCACTATCCGTATGGCTACACTTAAAGGCCCCACATCAATGGGACTTATTAAGCTCCTGGATGATGATGCAAATAACGAGCTATCCTATGATATCGAAAATAAAATTTACGGCGCCGCAGACGAGATCACCGCACTTTTTGTTGGCGGAAAGCTTGACATGGCCGCCATTCCCTGCAACCTGGCAGCCACACTTTATGCCAAAACTGAGGGCGCCTTGCAGGTGGCTGCCATCAACACCCTCGGCGTGCTCTACGTAATAGAGCTTGGTGACTCTTTGAAGTCTATAACCGACCTTGTCGGCAAGACTATATACTCTACCGGCAAGGGCACCACGCCGGAATACAGCCTTAACGCCATTCTCTCTGCAAACGGCCTTGATCCAGCCTCTGACCTGAACGTGGAGTACAAGGCGGAGGCTACAGAAATTGCCGCTCTTTTAACCGGCAATACAGCAGTTCCCGGCACTATCGCCGTGCTGCCACAGCCCTATGCAACCACGGTGCTCATGAGTAACCCCGACGCCCGAATTGCCCTCTCCTTTGACGAGGAGTGGACAAAAGCCGGCATTTCAGGCCACCCTGTAACCGGCGTTCTTGTTGTTAGCCGCCAGTTTGCCGAGGAGAATCCCGAGCTTGTAAATGCCTTCCTTTCGGATTATAATGAGAGCGTCACATGGGTCAATGAAAACCTTTCAGCGGCCTCCGAGCTTATTGCCGCCGCCGAAATAGTACCCAAAGCCCAGGTTGCTGAAAAGGCCCTTCCCTATTGCAGCATCGTTTTCCAGTCCGGCGCTGAAATGAAGGCCAACATATCTGCATACCTTGACGTTCTGTACCAGCAAAACCCCAAGTCTGTGGGAGGAGCACTGCCTGATGATACCTTCTACTACGGGGCATAAGTCCCCGCGGTACAAAAAAACACTTCTGTCTGCTGCGAGCATCGCTTTCTGGCTTGCCCTCTGGCAGCTTGCGGCCGCAATCATCGGCGAGGGGATACTTCTTGTGTCCCCTCTAACCGTGTTTGTAAGGCTTTTGGAGCTTCTATCTGATAGCGAGTTTTTCAGTATAATCGGCTTTTCCTTCCTTCGCATAACCATAGGTGTGCTCCTTGCAATGGTGTTAGGAACTTTGCTTGCCGTGCTTGCCTACAAGCTGCCCTTTATGGAAACTTTGCTGCGGCCGCTGATGGGAGCTGTTAAGGCCGCCCCGGTGGCTTCCTTTGTGGTTATCGCCCTGCTTGCAGTGGGTTCCGGCTACCTTTCCTCACTTATATCTTTTTTGATGGTCACGCCGGTTTTTTATACCAGCCTACTTACCGGCATGAAAAGCGTGGATCCTGAGTACTTTGAGGTAGCAGCCGTGTTCGGAATGCTAAAATGCGACCGCTTTCGCTTTATTTTCATGCCCTATGTTACACCCCATTTTAGCAGTGCCTGCGAGGTGGGCATTGGCATCGCGTGGAAAGCAGGAGTTTCCGCCGAGGTCATCGGTATCGCCTCCGGCTCCATCGGCGGGGAGCTTTACGACGCCAAGCTAAACCTTGAAACCGCATCACTTTTTTCATACACCTTGGTGGTAATTGTAATTTCCCTTGTTTTGGAAAAGCTTGCCTTACATCTTATTAGCTTTATCCAGCGCCGATTGGAAAAATAGGAGAAACGCCCCCTGAGCATAGTCTTGGAGGCTATAGTTTCAACGCAGAACTCCTTTGAAATAATAAAAGACCCGCTCCACCTTTTTGGTAAAGCGGGTCTTTTACTTATTTTATGCGATAGACTCATTATAAGCGTCGTCAAGGTTGCCCATTATGTTCATGTAAAGGATCCTGGTGTAAATGCCGCTGTTGTTAACTATGCCGCCGGCAAAACCCATATGGTCAAGCCTCTCAACAGGCATAACGTACCAAGTGCCCGGTTGGATGGAGTCGGTGCCTGCGTAGTGGGTGAAGCCCGCCACGCCGCTCTCGTTTACGCATATACCTGCGGAATTAGTGGGATACTTGGCGGAAATGGTGTTAACCATACCATCGTTGGGTAACCAGTCCCGGCTGATGTAAACGCCACCGTCAGTATACTGGTCGTAGTAATTGCAGATCTTTGCGGAGAAGGGCATGAAAATAGGCCACATTCCCAGCGCCGGGGTGTATTTTTGGGTAATCCTGTTGTAATTGGTCTTATCACCTGCATAAGAGAAATAGTAGATTTGATCGCGAATCTCAATGTCGTCATTAATAGCCAGCGCACCGTCTATTTGCAAATCGATCCATGCGTGATCACCTTGAGCAAGGAAGTCGGAGTTGAGCACTCTTTCAAGAGACTCATAGGGTGTTTCGTTATAGTCCCCATAAATGCCGAAGTGCTCCAACTGGAAGTCGTAAATGCCCTTTAGTTCAGTTAGGCCCATGGCCTTTGAGAAAGCGATGCAAATGTCGCTAAGTACCACCGTTTCGTCGCCGTTGGCCTCAATAAAGGTTGTGCCGTTGTGGGGGGCAGCCAGACTGGTCATAGAGAACACCCAGTCCCCCTTGCCGCCCATAAAAAATTCAGAGCAGTCATCGGGAGCTGCTGCAATTTCTTCCCCGCAGCCGTCTGCCAAAACGTCTACAAATAGACGCATGGTTGCGCCGCCAAAACTATGGCCGATAAGGTTTATCTTCTTTTCAGCACTCCAGTCCTCAAACAGGGGACTGTCGTATGTGATGCCGTAACGGTCATGGCCGTAGCTTGCAGAGTGAGCCGCGCCGTAGTCAACAGTGCCCCCAACCAACTGGGCATAAAGCTCGCAGGCTCTGTCCCAAGCGCTGGAAATGGGACCGACGGAGGCGGCGTAGGTCTCATATCCCTGCTCATTAAGAAAGCCCTGAACACTGCCTGTGGTCATGCCCCAGTAGGGCACGATGTTGTTAATGCCATCGTTAAAGCCCCAGCCCAGAAGGCCGTGAACCATAACCGTAGGATAGGGGTTAAGGCTGCCACTCTGCCCCGGCCACCATGCTAAGGCGGGGGCGCCCACTACCCCCAACAGAAGAACCAATGTAAGTGCAAGGACCAGGATACGTTTTAGTTTGCTATTCATTTTATTCCTCCTGTTACTATATAATTGGTTGAGGACATGGCCGCCAGCCATGTCTTTTTCCATCTTGTTGCCTAAGCTGTTAGAATGAGAGAGCAATGGGCCTGACGGATACCTCCAAGGACTTTGCGTCCGTACATAAGTCAGTCAGCCATCCTCTTATTCGCAGCGTTCGATTTGTGCAGGTAGAGCCGCCGTCCGGCGCGTTCGTGTCATCAAACAGATAGAATCGGCAGTGAGAAAAGGGTGGTTCGCCAATTGTAAATCTGTGATAGGAGCGTGGATTATGAACGCAGTCGGAATTGATGTTTCCAAAGGGAAAAGCATGGTGTCGGTCATTCGTCCCTTTGGGGAACTGGTGGCAAAGCCCTTTGAAGTGCGCCATACCTCCGGCGAACTCAGCGAGCTGGCAAAGCGGCTGAAAAGTCTGGAAGGTGAGACAAGGGTAGTGCTAGAGCACACAGGGCGGTACTACGAGCCTGTGGCTCAGGCGCTCCATGACGCCGGTGTCTTTGTAAGCGCGGTTAATCCGCTGCTCATCAAGGAATACGGGAACAACTCTCTGCGCAAGGTCAAGACAGACAAGGCGGATTCTCTTAAGATTGCCCGGTACGGCCTTGACAATTGGACGGAGCTGCGTCAACATACTCCTATGGATACGATTCGTTACCAGCTGAAAAGCATGAACCGGCAATACGGTCTGTACACCAAGAACAAGACAGCGCTGAAGAACAATCTCATTGCCCTGCTTGACCAGACTTGGCCCGGTGTTAACGCCC
Organism: uncultured Oscillospiraceae bacterium; assembly: GCA_964576195.1. GTDB lineage: Bacteria > Bacillota > Clostridia > Oscillospirales > Oscillospiraceae > UBA2658. The sequence goes on from CAZNUD010000023.1 coordinate 26,843, forward strand.
TCTTTGGAAGCCCCGTCCGAGAGGACGGCAGCCAGAAGTGGGTGGATTTCGCTGCGTCCTTCTGGCATGTGGACTGCGTGAGAGGCATGGGACAGGCCGCTTTCGTGGAGCGTTACCGCAAGTGGTGCCAGCGGCATGGATACAATTTCAGTGCCGATAAAGCCGCCCAGATTCACACAGAAGCCAAAGAACTGCTTGCCATGCTGCCTAAAAACCCGCTGTCCAAAGTGATGGTGCAGGAAGCAATTGCACAGCTCAATGCCGTTTCGAAAACAGTAGAGGTGTTCCGTGCGGAGATGAACCGGCTTGCGCAGGAGCTTCCTGAATACGATGTTGTCATGAGTTTATATGGCACAGGCCCATCTCTTGGCCCTCAACTCATGGCCGAGATTGGCGATGTCCGCCGCTTTGCCCACAAAGGCTCCTTGACGGCCTTCGCAGGTGTTGACCCGGGTGCCAACCAGTCTGGAGCTTATGAGGCGAAAAGCACACGTTCTTCCAAGCGTGGTTCCCCGGAACTGCGAAAAACACTCTTTGTGCTCATGACGGTACTGCTGCAAAAAGCTCCGCCGGATGACCCCGTGTTTCAGTTCCTGGACAAAAAACGGGCCGAGGGCAAGCCGTATCACGTCTATATGACGGCTGGCTGCAACAAATTCCTGCGCATTTACTACGGCAGGGTGAAGGAGTTCATGAACACCCTCCATGAACCTGTGGATATGGATTCCACCGGCCTCTCTCGCTAAGCCCCTTCTACATAATTCAGGTCAGCGCTCTGTCGGTGGCCTGTTCCTCCTGCTCTTTTCCGCATTGCAAATTTTCTTCATTTCCCTATTGACTTCTTATTTGCAGGCTT
>CAZNUD010000024.1:0-27556 GCA_964576195.1 uncultured Oscillospiraceae bacterium
CTGTCGACCTCCAGCGTGACAGGCTGGCGTTCTAACCAACTGAACTACTGGGCCAAATCGCCGCGCTAAGTGTGCGTTGGTGGGAACAACAGGGTTCGAACCTGTGACCCCCTGCTTGTAAGGCAGGTGCTCTCCCAGCTGAGCTATGCTCCCATGTACGCACTCCCGAGCGGCTTTGCCAGTATACTAAAAACTGACGAAGTTGTCAAGATTAAATTTATCATTTTTTAGAATATCAATTCACTCTTTAGAGTTTTTGTAAAGATTATCCAAAATTTTCCCTATTTCCTCATGCTGAAATTTATATGCTGTATTACAGAAGTGACAACAGACCTCCGCACCCTCATGGCTGTCATAGATTTCCTTGAGGTTGTGGGTACCCATGCTTTCAATAGCACGCTGTACCCGTTCAAGGCTGCAGGTGCAGCGATATTCGGTATGTCTGCGCTCTAAAACCACGGGGTCAAGGCCAAGAAAAATGCGATTAATCAGCTCGTCTAGGTCGGCCTCCTCAAGAATCTCAGTGACAGAGCCCATGGTTGCAATATTAAACTCTATTTGCTTTGCAATTTCCTCCGGAGCGTTGGGGAGAAGCTGGACCAAAAAGCCGCCGGCTTTTTTAACGCTGCGGTCGGTATCCACAAGTACACCCAGACCGCAGGCGGCGCCGACCTGTTCGCTTTCAACGAAATAGGAGGTAAAGTCCTCTGCAATTTCCCCGCTTATGAGCTTTGTGGAACCAATATAAGGCTCTTTTAGGCCCAAATCACGGCTTATGGTGAGCATTCCGTTTTTGCCTACGGCCCCGCCCACGTCTAGTTTACCGTTTTCCTTAAGAGGCAGATCCACTTTGGGATTATCCGCATAACCGCGGACGTTGCCCTCGCTATCTGCAACGCCTATAATTGTTCCTATGAGGCCACCACCGTTTATACGGGAGGTCACTGTGGCATTGGGCTCCTTAAGCAAGTCGCCCAAAATTGATGTGGCGCAAAGAATGCGGCCCAAGGCGGCAGTGGCAACAGGGGAGGGGTCGTGGATCTGGCGGGCCTTTTCAACTATGTCTCTGCCGTCAATAGCTGATACTTTTGCAAAGCCGTCCTTTGTGACAGCACGTATTATTTCACCCATGGTTTACCTCACTTTTGTTGGCCGTTTTCGGCAATTATAAATAGTCTTCCCAGCTCATGCTGGGGTCCTGTTTGGCAAAGCTCTACATTATTAAAGCCTGAGTCCTCAAGCTCTGACTTGAGCTTTTTAGGGTCATGGGCATATTCTATATGCTCCTCAAAGGAGCGTTGCCACAGGCGACCCCGGCGGGTAAAGATGTCCATGCCGTAGAAAAGGGCATTTTCAGCCTCATCAAAGTCTGCCCGCCAAAGGCAGAGCTTGTCCTCATCTTCATCAACACTGGTGTATCCATCCAGAGATTTTAGGCGCTGGGGGGTGTTAATGTCAAAAATAAAAATTCCCCCCGGTTCTATGAATAGGTGGAGAAGGCCGAAAAATGCCGAAATGTCGTCAGGATGAAGATAGTTTACGGCATCGAGGCAGGAAACGGCGGCGTCAACTGTGCCGTAAAGGTCCAGTTCTGTCATGGATTGGCATAGGAACATAGGCTGTACAATATCGCTTATTTCAGAAGCCTTTTCCTGGGCTATACATAGCATATCCGAGGAGGAGTCAGCGGCTATGATCTCATAGCCACGCTGAGACATAAGGCAGCTAAGTGTGCCGGTGCCGCAGCCAATATCGAGAAGGTTTTTTACCTGTTTACCACGGTCTTTAAAGACTTTTTCGTAAAAATCGGCAAACTGAGCGTAGTTTACATCAGTTGTAAGCTCGTCGTAAAGGGGGGCGAGGGACGAATATGGGGACATACTGCTCTCCTTTCCTTGCTGGGGCATTAAGCACCAAAAACGACCACATAATAAATATATGGTCGTTTCATTATGTATTAAAACCGCACAGGCGGTTTAATTCTATGCCTTTTCTTGCTGATCGGCAAGGCGCTTAAAAACCACAGAGTAACCGTCCTGACCGTACTGGAGACTACGGTTAACGCGGCTTATGGTAGCACTGGAGGCGCCGGTTTGCTCAAGGATTTCGTTATAGATGCAACCCTTATTTAGGAGGGAGGCTACCTGGTAGCGCTGCTCCATGGCCTGAAGTTCGGTTACTGTGCAAAGGTCATCGAAAAATTTAATGCACTCGTCTACGGTTTCCAGGGTGAGGATTGCCTTATACATTTCCTCGTTGCGGGGTTTTTTGTTTTGCTTGTTCATTTCTTCCACCTCATATACTCTAAGAACCTATTATATAAATAGCACAAGGGTGCTGTTAAAAATCTTTTAAGATACGTATATATTTTACAGCAGTGAAGCGTGAAAGTAAAGTACTATTTTACGTCTTGCAAATCTGATAAAAATACTATACAATAAAAGCATAAAAACTCTCTGCAAAAAGCATATACCCAATCTGATTATGAGGTGAATTTATGGTAAAGGCCATTGTTGGAGCTAACTGGGGCGATGAGGGTAAAGGTAAAATAGCCGATATGCTAGCCGAAACCTCCGACGTCGTTATACGCTTTCAGGGTGGTGCCAACGCCGGACATACCATAATCAATAATTTTGGGAGGTTTGCCCTGCACACATTGCCTCCGGGAGTTTTTTATCCCCACATTACAAATGTCATTGGAAACGGCGTGGCCCTTGACATTCATGCTTTTGTGAAGGAGCTTAAGGCTCTTGAGGATATGGGAGTACCAGCACCGGACATATTAGTTTCCGATAGGGCTCAGGTTATTATGCCCTACCATCCGATGTTTGACGCATATGAGGAAGAGCGTCTGTGTGGCAACGCTTTTGGCTCCACCAAGTCCGGTATTGCACCCCTGTATTCGGACAAATACGCAAAAATCGGTTTCCAGGTAAACGAACTTTTTGACGATGAGTTGCTAAGGAAAAAGCTTGAGAATGTTTGCGTAATTAAAAACACGCTGATTCAGCACCTTTATAAAAAGCCCTTGCTTAATTTTGACGAGCTATATAATGAAATGATGGAGCAAAGGGAGCTTATAAGACCATTTTTGGCGGATACGGCTACCTTCGTTCGTTACTCTCTTTATAAGAATAAGAATATTCTCTTGGAGGGACAGCTTGGAACACTTAAGGATACAGATTTTGGCATTTATCCTTTTGTTACCAGTTCCAATACCTTAGCGGGCTACGCTTGTGTTGGTGCGGGTATCCCACCAACGGAGCTTAACAGCATTGTAGCTGTTACTAAGGCGTATTCAAGTGCTGTGGGTGAAGGTCCCTTTGTCACCGAGTTTCACGGTGAAGAGGCGCAGACGCTTAGAAACCGCGGCGGAGACAAGGGAGAATATGGCGCGACCACCGGAAGACCCCGCAGAGTGGGCTGGTTTGACTGCGTTGCAACCGCATACGGCTGTAAAATTCAGGGTGCCACTGAGGCGGTTCTGACAGCAATCGATGTTTTAGGCTATATGGACGAGATAAAAATCTGTGTGGCCTATGATATAGACGGAGAGCTTACTGCAGAATTTCCCGTTGGGCATAAGTTGGATTGTGCTGTTCCAGTTTACCAAACCATTCCGGGTTGGAAGTGCGATATTCGTGGCGTGACGGATTATAAAAAGCTTCCGCTGGAGGCAAAACAGTATATTACTATTATTGAAACATTGATTCATACACCAATCAACATGATTTCCACCGGCCCTCGCCGGGAGGACATCTGTATCCGTGGTTAAGGCGTCGAAGTCCGTATTATTGCGGAAGACGGAGCATAGGTTTTAGTCAGCGATCGGAGATGCAATTTTACGTCAACCAAAACTGAAAAGAGGTAATGTCTATGGAAATGATACAGATTATTTGGGCGGGACTTATTGTCCTATTTCTAATTGTCGAAGCGGCTACGGCGGGGCTGACTTCCATTTGGTTCGCGCTGGGTGCGTTGGCGGCACTTTTGCTCTCATTTGCCTCACCGGGGGCAACCGTTTGGCAGGTGGTGCTGTTTATTGTGGTTTCTGCGGCCACACTGGTGCTTACAAGACCCTTAGCAAAGAAATTTGTAAACGGCAGGATTAGACCCACCAATGCCGACAGAGCCATAGGAAAAACCGCAACCGTTACCCAGAGGATTGACAACATCGCCGGCATGGGTGAAGTTTCCGTGGACGGACGGCTATGGAGCGCTCGCAGCGATGGTGAAAACTCCATTGAGGCGGGGATCTTGGTTACGGTTAAATCTATTTCAGGAGTTAAGCTTTTTGTCAGCCCCATTGAGGAGGACGAAAAGGCAAAAGATCAGGAAGCCGCCTGCGTTTAAGGCGCATGCGGAGGGTTAATGGACCGCCGCGCTGCGGCGGAGATAAATGGAGGCATTTATGGATTACATTCTTCCCGGCATTCTTATTCTTTTTATTATCATCATCCTTGCGCGGAATATTCGTATCGTTCCACAGGCTCAGGCCTTTGTTATCGAGCGTTTGGGCGCATACAACACCACTTGGCATGTAGGTCTGCACTTTAAAATTCCTTTCTTTGAAGTAATATCAAAGAAGGTTTCCCTTAAGGAGCAGGTTTATGACTTTCCGCCTCAGCCGGTTATTACCGCGGATAACGTCACTATGCAAATTGATACGGTGCTTTATTTTGAGATAACCGACCCCAAGCTCTATACCTACGGCGTTGAAAACCCAATTAATGCCATTGAGAACCTTTCCGCAACCACCCTTCGCAACATCATAGGAGATCTGGAGCTTGACCAAACTCTTACAAGCCGCGACGTTATTAATACCAAGATGCGCGTCATTCTTGACGAGGCGACAGACCCCTGGGGCATCAAGGTAAACCGTGTAGAGCTTAAAAACATTCTGCCCCCTCGGGAAATTCAGGACGCAATGGAAAAACAGATGAAGGCAGAACGTGAGCGCCGTGAGTCAATACTGCGGGCAGAGGGAGAGAAGAAGTCCGCCATCCTTATTGCAGAGGGTGAAAAGGAGTCCGCCATCCTTCGGGCAGACGCTCGCAAACGGGCCCAGATTCTTGAAGCTGAGGGCGAGGCAGAGGCTATTTTGGGTGTCCAGACCGCTACCGCTGAAGGTATTCGCCGTATTAATGAGAGCGTTCCCAGCGAGGCAGTTATTAAGATAAGGGCACTGGATGCTTTTGCGGCTGCCGCAAACGGACAAGCCACAAAGATAATTATTCCCTCGGAAATACAGGGGCTGGCAGGATTGGCAGCAGCCTTTAAGGAAGTAGTTTCAGAGAAATAAACCCGGCGCTAATTTTGCAATATAATATAGAAATATAAAAGACACAGGAGCAGAAACTGTCCTGTGTCTTTTATATTTCTTTTAATTAATCGTATGAGTGTAAAGGTAATTTGCAAGCTGCTTGTAGGCAGAGACATTTATATGTAGTCCGTCGCCTAGGTTATATGAGGCGGGGAGGAAGCCGTTGCTGTCGGCAAATATGTCAAACGCGTTATGATAATAGCTCTGCTTGTCCTTACACAATTGCTTTAGAACGCCGTTAAAGGCGATGATGTTGTCCCTGTTAACACTCTTATTGGACTCGGAGAGCGTTTGAGACACGGGGCTAAGGGAAATCAGATATATTTTTGCGCTTGGCTGAGATTTACGAACAAGGTTTATTAAGGTGCTCATGTTGTTATAGAAGTTCTTCTGATGGTAGGACCCGGTGCCGATTTCGTTCACACCAAGCATTATGTAAACCTTGCCGTAACTCTTTTCCGAAAGGGCTTGGCCGAGAGTACCAGTGTCTTTCACCAAATTGCCGCTTTCGTCTGTATGGGTGGCGGAAAGGGGGAACTTGGTGGTGTTTAGAAGGGTTGTGGCTGAAGCGCCCTTAATGGCAAAATAGTCGGCATTATTGATACCGGAATAGTCCTTTGCGCCCAAAACTAAAGAGTGGCCGATGAAGCAGGCGTCTGAGAAGTAATCGGAGCTGACCGAGGCACACTGAGGAACCTCAGAGCCGAAAATGTAGTTGCCGTTTGCATCGGTAGAGGGCTCATTTACACGGCGATAGCTTATGGCATCTACAAAGCGCATGAGCATTGTGGAAACTTCCGCTCTTGTTGCGCTGCCTTGGGGTAAAAAGCACCCGTCGCTGCGGCCTGTTATTACTCCGGTTAGCTGTAGTGTGGAGACAGCCTCTAGGCAGTTGGAGCTGATTGCCGTACTATCGGGAAAGGTTCTGTGAGCGACGGTGGGCTTTAGCTGAAAGTTCTTTATGTATGCGTAGTTATAGAGCATGGAGCAAATTTCTTCGCGGCTGATAGGCTTGTCGGGAGAAAAGCTGCTCTCCCCTGTGGGGGAAGCGATAAAGCTGCTGGACGCCCACAGTACGTAAGGCGTATAGTAGGCGTTGTCGGGCACATCTGTAAAGCTGTTAAAGGAGGCTTCCATCAGGTCACTCCTAATGTAGCCCATGATGTCGCGGTATTTAATGTAGTACCACATGTAGCCCTCGGCACTGGTGTCGGCTACAAGGTCATAAACCTCAACCGTGGTATTAATAGATAACCTTGTAAGCACTTGGGAATCGACAGTTGTGGGCAGGGAGCGCATGTTTACGTCCGTGTGGGTGATTATGCCGTTATTGTTTTTGGCGGCAGAGGCGTTAACTCCCCCGTAACGGCCCAGGACTGTGACAAACATACCCCGGCTCATTAGGTCCAGAGGTGAGAAGGTGGTGCTGCTTGTTCCGTTGAACAGGCCTTTTTCAGTGACAAAGCTGACGGAGTTGTAATACCAGTCACTTTGAAAAACGTCGCACAAATCGGTAACGCTGGCGGCAAAGGCAGAGGATGGGGCTAATAAGGCAAAAAGCATACATATCAGCAGGCCTATGGAAAAGTGACGTTTCAAGCAATCACCTCATTTCTATCGGACAACCATAGCAAATATGTTGATTTTTGTCAAGTTATGTAATCAAAATGAAAGAATATAGCGCACCCACAGCAATCTACAGGCTATAGATTGCTGTGGGTGCGCTATACCATATATATGGTGCTGCAAAAACTATCTACTCAGAACCTCTGAAAGCACGTCGTTCATGTCATACATGCCGGGGGTTTTAATGCCCGCCATATATATGGCTGCGGAAACGGCGCCGTTGGCAAAAACATTACGGGAATAGGCGGTGTGTTTAAGCTCCACCACTTCATCCTTACCGGCAAAGATTACCTCATGCTCGCCTACAATATTGCCGCCGCGAACGGAAGAAATACCAATTTCATTAGCTCCGCGCCTCTGTCTGACGCTTTGGCGCTCAAAGATATATTCGCTGTCGTGGGGCAAGGCGGAGGCAGCAGCATCGGCAAGCATTAAGGCTGTGCCGCTGGGTGCGTCAACCTTCATTTTGTGGTGACGCTCGACTATTTCAACATCAAAGTTATCACCCAAAACGGCGGCGGCCTTCTTAACCAAAGCAGTTAATAGATTGATGCCCAGAGACATATTGCCGGAACGAAATACAGGGATTTCCTTTGATGCGTGCTCTATTTGCACCAGTTGCTCATCAGAATAGCCTGTTGTGCATAAAACGCACGCTATTTTCTTTGTTATACAGTAGTGAAGCAGGCCTTCCAGGGAGGAGGGGGAAGAAAAATCTACAATTACGTCGGTGGAGCCGGAATATTCCATGGGGTCGGCATAGACGGGATAATCATTTTTCTTTTCGGCAAAGGCATCAAAGCCGGCAACGATCTTTACACCTTTTTCGGCGCATATAGCGGTTACCTGCTGGCCCATTCTTCCGTTGCAACCGGAAATTATTATCTTAGGCATTGTTTGTCCTCCTGTTTTTGCGGAAAAGGGGCGATAATAGCATCGCCCCTTGGTATATTATTGGATTTTAAGGCCGACTCCAGTCATGGCGGACTTGAGTTTTTCAAGATTTTCGGGTCCCATCTCATATAGGGGAAGACGAAGATTTCCCACGTTCATACCCATTAGATTCATGGCGGTTTTTATGGGAATGGGGTTTACTTCAATAAAGAGCTTGGCGAACAGGTCGGCATACTTAATGTATAGGTCTGTGGCCTCCTTAAATTTTCCGTCAAGGCAGAGCTTACAGAGGTCCGTAACTGTCTGAGGGACGATGTTGGAGGCAACGGAAATAACACCAAGGGCGCCCATGGACATCATAGGAACAGTGTTGTCGTCGTTTCCGCTCCATATAAACAGGTCATCACCGCAGAGAGCACGGGTGCGGGAAAACAGGCTAAAGTCGCCGGAGGCTTCCTTGGCACCGTTTATGTTGGGGTGCTGGGAAAGAGTTTTGTAGGTTTCAGCGGCGATGCCTATGCCAGTGCGGGAGGGAACATTATACAGTATCATAGGTATTTCAACCTTGTCGGCAACAGTTGTAAAGTGCTCAACCAAGCCTCGCTGTGTGGTTTTATTATAGTAAGGTGTTACCATGAGGATGCCGTCGGCGCCGGAAGCTTTTGCGCTGGTGGCAAGCCTAACACTGGTCATTGTGTCGTTTGAGCCTACGCCGGCTATTATCTTCATGCGTCCGTCGTTCTTCCTCACGCAGAAGTCCACCAACTGCTCATGTTCAGAAACCGGCTGGGTGGCGTTTTCACCGGTGGTTCCGCAGACAATTAAGGCAGAAATTCCGCCGGCATACTGTTGCTCGATAAGTTCGGCCATTTTGTCGTAGTCAATTTCATAGCCCTTGAAAGGGCTTACTACTGCTGTGGCGGCGCCAGTAAAAATAGGTGTTTTCATATATGCCTCCATTAGCTTTGCGCGAAACAGCGCATGTTTTAGTGGATTGCGTCAATATAGCCCTCTGCACAAAGAAGCTCGGCAAGCTCAACAGCTCCGCCGGCCGCTCCGCGAAGGGTGTTGTGTGACAGGCAAATGAACTTGTAGTCGTACTGAGTGTCTTCGCGTAAACGGCCGATGGACACGGCCATGCCGTTTTCAAGGTTGCGGTCAAGCTTTGTCTGGGGACGGTCGTTTTCCTCGAAATAGTGAAGGAACTGCTTTGGGGCAGTGGGGAGATCCAGCTCCTGGGCCCTGCCCGTATAGTCCGACCAACGCCGGATGATTTCTTCCTTTGTGGGTTTCTTGTCGAAGCTTACAAATACAGCTGCCATATGGCCATCTAAGCAGGCAACACGAACGCACTGGGAGGTAATTAGTGGTTTTTGCGCAGGTTCTATTACTCCATCTTTAAGCTCTCCCCAAATCTTCATGGGTTCGCGCTCAGATTTTTCCTCCTCGCCACCGATGTAGGGAACGCAGTTGTCTATCATTTCCGGCCAGCGCTCAAAGGTTTTGCCGGCGCCGGAAATAGCCTGATAGGTACAGGCAAGGATTTTATTAAGGCCGAATTCGTCCCGGAGAGGGGCAAGGGCTGGAACGTAGCTTTGAATGGAGCAGTTTGACTTGGTGGCGATAAATCCGCGTTTTGTGCCCAGACGTTTTCGCTGGGAGTCAATGGCCTTGATGTGATGAGCGTTTATCTCAGGAATTACCATGGGGACGTCCGGAGTCCAACGGTTTGCGCTATTGTTTGACACAACGGGGCACTCGCGCTTGGCGTATGCTTCCTCAAAGGCAAGGATCTCATCCTTCTTCATATCAACGGCGGAAAACACAAAGTCTACCATAGAGACGATTTCATCCATATGGGCTGTGGCATCCTTGACAATCATTTTTTTGGAGATTTCGGGGATGGGAAAATCCATTGACCAGCGACCGGATACTGCATCCTCGTAGGTTTTGCCTGCACTTCTTGGACTGGCAGCAATAACTGTCAGCTCAAACCACGGATGCTCGGCAATAAGACTTACATAGCGCTGGCCTACCATGCCTGTTGCGCCGATAACACCAACCTTGTACTTTTTCATATAAATACTTCCTTCCGTCGTGGGTGCTGGAAAAATTATATTCCCAAGCGCCGAGAATAATGCAAGAGGAAATAATAACTAATGCTTGTAAAATAGGGGCGAGATGTAATATAATGTAGAAGTGTATAAGGATCCGGCGCTTATACCTTCCGATTTAAAAAATCGTATCACAGGCTGAGTTAGCTGTCAATAAATGATCAATCTGAATTTTCCACATTAAAGTGTTATATTTTTGTGAAATAAGCGAAAGAGGGCTGAAAATGGTTTTTTGTAGTATTAGAAAAACGTTGTTTTTGATATTATGCCTGCTGCTTCTGCTTAGCTTCGGCAGCGCATATGCAACGAACATATACGTTAACAGTAAGGACGAGATCCTGGGAACGGACATTACAAAGGCCTACGCTGTTGGTGCGGGGGCAGCGGTTGGAACAGTAGGCGATACATATGTTATTACCGGCGACGGGGTGCAGAGGCTTGGACAGACGAAAGACCCGGTTGTTGTCGTTCCAAGCGGTGAGTATGACGGGACAACCATTTCAACAAAATATAACACCGTGCGTGTGGGACTTAAATATGCTTCCTCTGCTCTTGAGAGCGCAAGCCTGCAAAATGAGGTTGGTTGGGGCTATGACTTCGGATACTACGATGAGAACCGGGTTTTCAATAAGCTTTCCTCTACTGGAGAAAACAAGATAACCATGACATCCTCCGGTAGCGGCAGGGGAGTTGTGGTAACGATTACCGGTACAAACACTGTGCTTTATTCACATACTAACGCCTACTACAATCTGGCGGTGCACCCGGTTTCCACCGGAGGGGCAGCGGAAACCTGGTTTAAGGGAGCTACATACTACGGAGATTTTGAATACTTCAGATACGATGATAAGGGACTTACGGTTATTAACGTGCTGTCCATAGACGATTACGTAAAATGCGTTGTGCCCTACGAAATGTCATATACATGGCCCATAGAGGCCCTTAAGGCCCAGGCGGTATGTGCCAGAAGCTATTTTGCTGCTAACGTTAATAGTACTTATGCGAAATACGGCTTTGATGTTACTTCCGGCACTAGCTCCCAGGCCTACGGCGGCACGGCAAACGCCAAAGCCAGCAGCAATGCGGCGGTGGATGCAACGAAGGGTGAATATCTCACCTATCAGGGTAAAATATGCAATGCGCTGTATTCCTCCTCCAGCGGAGGCGGCACAGAGGACAGCGAAAATGTATTTATGGCAAGTCTAGGCTATTGCCGCGGTATAATCGACCCCTTCTCCAACGAGATCCCGGGAACTATGAATAACTACAAGGAATGGACAAGAGAATGGTCGGGCGCCGAGCTGGCTGCAAAAACCGGCGGCAGCATCGGCACAGTGGTTTCGGTTACACCTACATATTCGGACACAAATAACGCCATTGCCCTAAAACTTACTGACGCAAGCGGAAAGAGCTATACCTTCACCAAGGATGCCTGCCGCACGGGCATGGGGCTTCCAAGTATTCATTACACTATTGAACCTTCGGTTAACCCTGGATACTTTACGATTAAGGGCGGCGGTTGGGGGCACAATGTTGGCATGAGCCAATATGGAGCTTACGCTATGGCACAGTACCACGGATATAATTATAGGCAGATACTCAGGTTTTACTATCAAGGAGCTAATATTTCCATGAGCGTTTAACACTTAAAGTAATGAATTTACTTCTTTTGCAGCAAGACCTCTCTTTTGAGGGGTCTTGTATGCTGATTATATGGCCATCACGCCTGTAGCATTATTTAGGGAGCAGCATATATAATGAAAACATCGGATTTCTACTACGATTTGCCTGAGGACCTGATTGCCCAGACACCCCTTGAAAAACGGGACTGGTCAAGGCTCTTGCATTTGGACAAAAACACGGGCGCCATTGAGCACAGGCATTTTTACGATTTGCCTGAGTATTTACATCAGGGGGACTGTCTGGTTCTAAATGACACACGAGTTATGCCGGCGCGGCTTATAGGCCGCAGGGAGACAGGCGGAGTTATAGAGGTTGTGTTACTTCGTGATATGGGCGAGGGCGTTTGGGAATGTCTTACCCGCCCGGGTAGAAAAACTAAGCCTGGAACAAGACTGGTTTTTGGTGACGGACAGTTAACGGCTATGGTTGTAGACGCCGAAGACTGTGGAAACAAGCTGCTTCAATTCAGCTTTCAGGGGATATTTCTTGAAGTGCTGGAGCGCTTGGGAAAAATGCCGTTGCCGCCATACATCAAAGCTGAGCTTACCGATCAGGAAAGGTATCAGACAGTTTACTCCCGACTGGTGGGCTCGGCGGCGGCACCCACTGCGGGGCTGCACTTTACAAAAGAGCTGCTTGAGAAAATCGAGGCCAAGGGTGTTAAGGTTTGCTATGTCACATTGCATGTGGGCTTGGGTACCTTTAGGCCCGTTAAGTGCGACGATATTGAAAACCACGAGATGCACAGTGAGTTTTGCATTATTCCGGAGGAAACAGCCAGGGGTGTAACAGAAACGAAGAGAAGCGGGGGACGGATAGTGTCCGTTGGCACTACATCCTGCAGAGCCTTGGAGAGCTTTGCTATGGAGGATGGAACCCTGGCGGCTACGTCCGAATGGACGGATATTTTCATTTTCCCCGGCTATAGATTTAAATGTATTGACGCGCTGGTGACGAATTTCCATCTGCCGGAGAGCACTCTGGTTATGCTGGTTTCCGCCCTGGCCGGTCGGGAGAGTATCCTTCATGCCTATGCTGTGGCAGTTGAGGAAAGATACAGATTCTTTTCTTTTGGGGATGCTATGTTTATAGAGTGATAATTTTTGGAATAATCAGTATTAGGAGTATTACTATTGTTTAGGATTATAAGAACAGAAAACCACGCACGTCGGGGAGAGTTTAGCTGTCCCCATGGCACGGTGCAGACCCCTGTTTTCATGAACGTGGGGACACAGGGAGTTATTAAGGGCGGAGTATCCGCGCCGGAGCTTAAAGACTTAAAGTGCCAGATAGAGCTTTCAAACACCTACCATCTTTTCGTTCGGCCGGGAGATGAGCTAATAAAGAGGCGGGGTGGGCTGCACAAATTTATTAACTGGGACGGGCCTATCCTAACTGACAGCGGCGGTTTTCAGATTTTTTCTCTGGCGGAGCTGCGGAAAATTAAGGAGGAGGGCGTTACCTTCAACTCTCATGTGGATGGCCGAAGGATATTTATGGGTCCTGAAGAAAGCATGAGGATCCAGTCAAATCTTGGCAGCGACATTGCTATGGCCTTTGATGAGTGCGTTAAAATTCCCTCGCCCTACGATTATGTGGATGCCTCCAGCCAGCGCACCTATCGCTGGCTGGTGAGAAGCGTAGATGAGCTTAACAGGCTTAATGCTCAGCAGTATGCTGTTAACCCGGGACAAGTCCTCTTTGGAATAAATCAGGGAGCCACCTTCCGCGATCTGAGGATTAGGCATATGAAGCAGATAGCCGAGCTTGATTTAGCAGGATACGCTATAGGTGGGCTGGCAGTGGGAGAAAGCCACGGGGAAATGTACGACACCATTGAAGCGGTGGAGGAATATATGCCCAAGGATAAGCCTCGATATTTGATGGGTGTTGGAACGCCGACAAATATTATTGAGGCGGTTTATCGTGGGGTGGACTTTTTCGACTGTGTTATGCCTTCCCGCAATGGCAGGCACGGGCATTTCTTCACATGGGAAGGCGTTATTAATATGAATAACGCCAAATATGCCGAGGATGACGGGCCGCTGGATCCTAAGTGCGACTGTCCGGTATGCAGGAATTACTCAAGGGCGTATATCCGTCATCTCTTTAAGGCGGGGGAGATTCTGGCAATGCGCTTTGGTGCAATACACAACCTATATTTTTACAACAGCCTTATGGAGAGAATAAGGACGGAGTTGGACGCGGGGACCTTTGCCAGCTTTAGAAGTGAGTTTTCCGAAAAGCTGGAGAGAAGAGTATAATCTGCATAAATTAGCTATAAATCCACAGCTTTTTCCAGTACAGAGTATTTTTGCTTGCAAAAGCAGTAATGCACATATATAATAAGACAGTATCACACTAGGAGGTAATTAAATGAATTTAAAAACCAAGAAAATAGTATCCGTTATTTCTGTAGTTGCTCTTCTTTGCCTGTGCTTTTCGGGCTGCTCCATGATGGGCGCCGGCGCCCCGGCTACGACCAACGGAACTACAAGCGGAACCGGTTCTACTCTTTCCTTTGTTCTTTCGATGGCGGTTCTTCTGGCCGTGTTCTATTTCTTCATGATAAGACCTGAGAAAAAGCGTAAAAAGCAGGTTGAGGAAATGCGTTCTGCGCTGGCTCCGGGTGAAAAAATCGTTACCATCGGCGGCATTATGGGTAATATCATCAGCATTGGTGAAGATAACATCACCTTTGAAACCGGCGAGGATAGAGTTCGTATCCAGGTTGCCAAATGGGCAATTTCCAACAAGGCAAAATAAGACTTTATACTGTCATTAATATGCACCCCGCCGAATAGGCTTAAATGGCTTATTCGGCGGGGTTGTATTATGCCGATAAATCATATCAAAAGGGGGTACTCACGTTGAATAAACGGGTAAAGGGGCAAGGTGGATTTAAGCTCTTAATTAAATATGGCTTAGAAGGGGTGGCACTTTCTATGGTTCTTACACTTGCGCTGCTGTTTATTGTGGCGCTAGCTGTGTCTACTGGGGCGGCCTCGGAAAAACTAGCGGATAGCCTAATGATTACGGCGCTGATTCTCGCAACAACAGCAGGCGGGGTATACTGCGCCTCAAAGCGGGGTGAGGGAGTGATAACGGCAGGGGCCGTATGCTCGGGATTATACATAATTGCAGCTATTTTTTTAGGAATGCTTTTGCCAAAGCAGGGACAAGATGGAGGTATGTTGCTAAGGGTTATTATTGCATCGGTTGCGGGGGGTACCTTTGGGGGTGTACTTAAACTGAATAGAAAAAACAAGAAATCAAGACTTAGGAAATAATTGATTGCTATTTGCAATCACACAGTGCAGTTTACATAATTTCCACGTGATTACCTATATGTTGAATTAAATTTAAAAAAGCACACTAGATATTGCAAATTTAATTGATATTTAAGGCTTTATAAATTGTTAGATTGCCAAGGTTAACATAATATAGTTAACATAACACACCGTCATAATTCACAAAAATTAACTTATTTTGCTTAAAGGCTTGATTGCAGACAAAATTTGAGTTATATTGTGTCCACAGGAATGTTATGTAAATTGCAAAGTTATTTTCACCGACGGCAGTGTAGCAGGAGGTGAAGAAATGGCCCATACCACTAAGCATAAACATTTTTTTGTCTATTACGGTGCAGATTTTGAACCAAAGGCTGCGCTTATAGCTCTTTCCGCCGGTTTTTGCACTGGTGCGATTACTGCAATTTATCTTAAAGATTTAGGAGTGCTGTCT
Organism: uncultured Oscillospiraceae bacterium; assembly: GCA_964576195.1. GTDB lineage: Bacteria > Bacillota > Clostridia > Oscillospirales > Oscillospiraceae > UBA2658. The sequence goes on from CAZNUD010000024.1 coordinate 15,385, forward strand.
GATTACTGCACTGTTGGTGGCGTTGTTCCTGAATTTTACACCAAAATGTTCGATTTTTTTCTTAAAGTTTGTTTTTTCCCCCTTACAGCCTTTTTATTAGGCAGCTCCTTTTACGGCTACATACTATTACCGATTTTATCCGCATTTTTTGGATATTGCATTTATTGTTATGGTGCTTTAACGCTTGCGGAACTTTTCCAAGGAGAACTGTTACCGGGTCTTTTAAAGTTGGGCGTACCGGTTTTGTTTTTGGTTCCTTGTTTCTTTGTGGTTGCGGTTGAAGCTTTTTTAGCCTCCCGGCAGCTCCATCTGCTTATTTCGCGGCATAGCATCCCTCTTTATGCGGGAAGGATACTGCACCTTATATACTGCATACCATTTCTTGCTATGGCCGCGCTGCTTGGCTTTTTATTTGCCGGCTAAGATTTTCCTTAGATATTGAGAGGAGGAGAGCTTTCTGGACAACTCTGCGTGCATTGAAAAATTTGAGGATTTCCTCAAAAACGTTAAAAAAGCGTCCGAAAACACCCTTTGCTCTTATCTTCGTGACATTAGGCAGTTGGGGCGGTATTTAGACAGCCATACGGAGGAAAGCCTTGAAACAGCTACCGCCGAGGAACTGGAGGAATACACTGCGTGGATGAAATCTCAGGGCAAGTCGGTTCCGACCATTTCACGGAGCATTGCTTCTATCAAAAATTTTTATAAATTTATGGTTTTAAGCAAATACATTAACGAAAATCCCGCTATGGGCCTTATTCCGGAAAAAGCAGTGCAGAAGCTTCCTCAGATACTAACCGGCAAAGAGGTCGAAAAGCTTTTAGAGCAACCGGAATGTACGGATCTCAAGGGCTATCGCGACAAGGCTATGCTTGAGCTTTTGTATGCCACCGGAATTCGTGTAAGTGAGCTTATTACCCTTAACGTAAACGACGTTAATACGTCGGCAGGTATTATTCGCTGTAAGGGTCACGATAAGGAGAGGATTATTCCCCTCTATCCCGCCGCTATTCGTGCCATAGCGGAATATGTGGAGTTTATTAGGCCTCAGATGATTTCCTCTCCGGACGAGCAGTCGCTATTTGTCAATGTCGGTGGAGAGAGAATGTCTAGGCAGGGGTTTTGGAAGATAATTAAAACCTATCAGGCTAAGGCTCAGATAGAAAAGTCCATTACGCCCCACACATTGCGCCACTCCTTTGCCGCGCATTTACTTGAAAACGGTGCAGATTTGCGCTCTATTCAGGAAATGCTGGGGCATGCGGACATTAGCTCCACGCAGGTCTATTCTCAACTTGTAAAAAAGCAGCTTAAGGATGTTTATAACAAGGCGCATCCGAGGGCTTAGAGTTTGCGGTTCTCTCAGCAGAGCGGCGTCACTTCAACTGTGGCGCCGCTCTGCTTTGTTTTATGTGGCTTCCTGGCCGTACGGAAAAATGCGTTGAAATGCACGGGGGTTTATGGTAGACTGTTTTGTAATGTACCGATTGGGGGAGGGCCCTTTGAGAATTTTAGGAATTGACCCAGGCATTGCAACTGTGGGCTTTGGGGTTATTGAAAGCGAAAAAAACAAGCTTGAGCTTATTAACTACGGCGTTATAACCACTCCGGCGCATACCAGCCTTTCAAGCAGGCTTGACCTTATATATGAAGATATGGTGAAACTATGCGACACATTTAAGCCGGACGCCATTGCTTATGAGGAGCTTTTCTTTAACACTAACATTAAAACGGGTATTTCTGTTGCTCACGGCAGGGGGGTACTGCTTTTAGCAGGCTATCGCTCCAATACTCCGATTTTTGAGTACACGCCTTTGCAGGTCAAGCAGGCAGTTGTGGGCTACGGCAGGGCGGAAAAAAACCAGGTTATCGACATGGTGCGGCGAATTCTATGTATGAAGACTGCTCCGAAGCCCGATGATGCGGCTGACGCATTGGCGATTGCCATATGCCATGCACGCAGCGCCACCTCACTTATTACAAAATATGAGGAGACATCACCATGTTCCACCACATAAGAGGAATTGTTACGGACCTTGAGCCAACTATTGCGGTTATAGAGTGCGGCGGCATCGGCTTTGAACTTATTACCACCGCGCACACAGTATCTCGCCTTAAAATCGGAGAGAGCGCTAAGCTTTTTACTTATGAAAATGTCCGGGAGGACTGCTTTGATTTATATGGTTTCTCGGATATGCGCGAAAAGCGCTGTTTTGAGATGCTTATAGGAGTATCCGGCGTAGGGCCGAAGGCGGCAATTTCAATTTTATCCACGGCTACGCCTGAAATGCTGGCAATATCCATTATTAACGGCGATGAAAAAACACTTACTGCGGCGCCGGGGGTGGGCAAAAAAATTGCTCAGAGAATTTTGCTGGAGCTTAAGGATAAAATGAGCAAGGAGTCCCTTGGTTTTGCGGCGGTTACAAGTATGGTTCCCTCAGGGGGCGCAGGCTCATCCAAACTCTCAGATGCGGTTTCTGCCTTGATGGTGCTGGGTTACAGCAGTGCAGAGGTATCTCTTCTGCTGAAGGATGTTGACGTGGAAAACACCACTCTTGAGGATATAATTAAGCAGGCGCTTAAAAAAATGCTAAAGTAGGAGGCGGTCACTTTTGAGTATTAGCTTTGCAAATGATGGCGAACAGGAAATAGTTACAACCACCTCCATACTGCCTGAGGATGCGGGGGAAGGCTCACTGCGCCCGCGCAGCCTTAAGGAATATATAGGACAAGAAAAGGCAAAGGACAACCTTGATGTTTTTATTAGGGCCGCCAAAATGCGTGGAGAGCCCCTTGACCATGTGCTGCTGCATGGTCCCCCGGGCTTGGGCAAAACCACGCTGGCAGGCATTATTGCCAACGAAATGGGCGTTAATATGCGCATAACTTCCGGTCCGACCATTGAAAAAGCCGGTGATTTGGCTGCCCTGCTTACCAACTTGCAGGAAAACGACATATTGTTTGTAGACGAAATTCACAGACTCAACAGAAGCGTGGAGGAGATCCTCTATCCGGCAATGGAGGATTACGCCATTGACATAATTATAGGCAAGGGGCCGTCTGCAAACTCCATCCGGCTGGATTTGCCCAGGTTCACTCTTATTGGCGCAACAACTCGTTCGGGACAGCTTACAGCGCCTTTACGGGATCGTTTTGGCGTTACCCTGCGGTTGGAGCTATATACACCGGAGGAACTGATGCTTATCGTCCTGCGCAGCGCAGGCATTTTGGATATTAAAATAGAGCCTGAGGGCGCAATGGAAATTGCCAGAAGAAGCAGGGGTACCCCGCGTATAGCTAACCGCATACTTCGCAGGGTGCGGGACTTTGCGCAGGTTAGTGGCCAGGCCGTTATAAATAGAACTATTGCCGATGAAGCGCTTACAAGGCTTGAAGTTGACCATCTGGGTTTGGATTCGCTGGATAAGCATATGCTTATGGCTATTATTGAGTTTTATGGCGGCGGGCCGGTGGGCCTTGATACACTGGCGGCCACCATTAACGAGGAAGCTGTTACGCTGGAGGACGTTTACGAGCCTTATCTTTTGCAACAGGGCTTTATCACACGCACGCCCAGGGGCCGTTGCGTAACGCGCAAGGCTTACGAGCATCTGGGAATTGCCTATATAGGTCAACAGCAGATTGATATGTAGTTTTTTGGAGGATAATCAATTGGGAAAGTATTTTGGAACCGACGGAATTCGCGGTATAGTTAACGACACGCTGGACGCTGAGTTTGCATTTAAGGTAGGGCAGGCGGCGGCAGTCGTGCTCTCTGAAAATAAAGACGTTAGCCGTCCTCTTTTTACAATAGGAAAAGATACCCGCATTTCCTGCGATATGTTAGAGGCTGCCATAACAGCGGGCCTTTGCTCAGGCGGGGCAGATGTTTTGCAGCTTGGCGTTATCCCAACTCCGGCAGTGGCTTATATTACCACAGACTGCGAGGCGGACGCTGGCATTGTAATATCCGCTTCACATAATCCCTTTGAACACAACGGAATTAAGATATTTAACAGTCAGGGCTTTAAGCTCCGGGACGAACTGGAAGCGGAGATAGAACGACTTGTGGATAGCCCGAAGGACTTGCCAAAAAAGCGATACGGCCAAATAGGCAGGGTCATAAACCGTGGCCGTGAGTATGTTGACCGCTACGTTGAGCATGTTGTTTCTGTTTCCGAAGGGAAGATAAAAAAGCTCAAGGTCATGATCGACTGCTCTAACGGAGCGGCATCTAGGACCGTTAAAGACATTTTCGGTCGCTTTCCGCTGGAACTGGAGCTTATAAAAGACAATCCGGATGGCTGTAATATTAACGCCGACTGTGGCTCCACACACATAGCGGGATTGGGGCGTATGGTTGTTGCAGGTGGCTTTGATTTGGGAATTGCCTTTGACGGTGACGCCGACCGCTGCCTAGCGGTGGATGAAACCGGAAAACTCGTAGACGGCGATAAGATTATGGCGATCTGCGGTATGGACATGATGGCAAAGGGCAGGCTGCGCCGTAACACAATTATATCCACAGTTATGTCAAACATTGGCTTTCATGAGTTTTGCGACAATAATGGAGTCCGGCTGCAATGTGCCGATGTTGGAGACAGAAATGTTCTTGAGATGATGCAACTGGGCGGCTTTTGCCTGGGTGGTGAGCAATCGGGACACCTTATATTTCTGGATGATGCCACTACAGGTGATGGGCAGCTGGCAGCCGTAAAGTTTCTAGAAGTTGTGAGTAACAGTGGGAAGAAGCTTTCGGAGCTTGCCAACGCCATTCCTACCTATCCGCAGATTCTGCACAACATCCCCATTACCGGAGACAATGAGGTAAAGAAGAGAATAATGTCCGACGAAAAACTTATTGAGAGCATTGCTGTTGAGCAGGCAAAACTGGGCAAGCGCGGGCGAATTCTTGTTCGTCCATCGGGAACGGAGGGACTCATCAGGGTTATGGTGGAGGCTAGGGATTTGGCGGAGGCAGAAAAAGTGGTGAGAGTTTTGTCAGAGTGTATAAACATATGCAATAACTCTTTTTAAAATGTAGATTTTCGAATGTTATTTACTTGACTTTTTGTAAAAAATATACTATAATCTAATTTGTTTAAGGCAAATAGGCAATAATATGGTTATCTATTCTCAATTCAGCGATAACGACCTTCTGCAATTAGTTGAAAACGGTGACAGAAACGCGGAGGATCAATTGGCCCTTCGCTACACACGTTTAGTAAAAATTTGCTCCAGACCCTTCTTTCTTGTGGGAGGGGACGGTGAAGACCTAATTCAGGAAGGCATGCTGGGACTTCTCTCTGCTATCAGAGAGTTCGATTTGTCCATGAACACCTCCTTTAAAACTTATGCGGAAATCTGCGTTAAGCGTCGGATATATTCAGCGATAAAAACTGCATCGCGGAAAAAGCACGAACCCTTGAACGACATGGTATCGTTCGATGATGTCCTCTCCGATGAAGGCCATTCTAATGTGATGTCATCCTATTCTGAGGTATTCAGAAGAACCCCTGAGGAACAGGTTTTGGCTAGAGAGAGCGCCGATGAGATTTTCAAAACATACTCGCGTTGTTTGTCAATATTTGAAGCAGAAATATTAAGACTGTATCTACAAGGACTTTCCTACTCCGAAATTGCGGAGGCTTGCGGAAAGCCCGAAAAGTCTGTTGACAATGCCGTGCAGCGCATTAGGTGTAAACTGGCGCGAAACCTTAACCTCAGCGACATCAGCAATGGCTGAACGCAATAAATGCCCAAAGGGCAAGTCTTTTTCAAAGAGAGGAATTCAAGAGTATGTTCGAAGACAAGACACTGGTATGCAAGGAATGCGGACAGGAATTCGTATTCACAGAAGGTGAGCAGGAGTTCTATGCAGAGCGCGGCTTCCAGAACGAGCCCCAGCGCTGCAAGCCCTGCCGCGACGCTCGCAAGAACGTTGCACGTGGTCCCCGCGAGTATTTTACAGCAGTTTGCGCTTCATGCGGCAAGGACGCAAAGGTTCCCTTTGAGCCCAAGTCTGACAGACCCGTATACTGCAGCGAGTGCTTCGCAAAGATGAGAGAAGAGCAGGCATAAGTTTCGGACTGCCATTGCTAGACCATTTCATATTGGAATGAGCTAACGGTAGAGTTCAACTGTTTATTGTGCTTTTGCCGGTTTTGCCGGATAACGCGTTATTCCGCGCACAGGGCCCTTACAATTGAACAATTTTTTGATGGCTGCGGTAAACTTTTTATCGCAGCCATTTTATGTTTAAATAATTAAATGCGCTGAATCAATAAAACATTCAGCGCATTTTTGTTTTATATGTAGGACACAGTACCGACACATGAATTGTATGGTCGGGTATCTGAACCTCTCTTACCAAGCTGTGAGTTGTGGTCAGGTTGCTCTGCAGGTCAGCGCATCCACAAGCAGGACGCTCTTGCCGCTTCGATCCATACCGAAGCCGAGATTGACCGTCGCTGTCGTCTTGCCCACGCCGCCCTTCTGGTTTTTAATTGCGATCGCCTTGCAGTTATTCATCTGGTTTTCCTCCCTTCATATAGTTTTAGACGCCCTGTCCATCGCGGATAGAGCGGCTATATAAAATAGATTGCGCTGCGGCATCGGCGATGCTTTGTCCTGTGGGTTCGGCGCTGGCGGCCCAAACCGGAAATTTCGATTTATAGCTTTCGTTGAAGTTCTCGGAGTAGCCCTCATACTCCGGGCACATAAGATCAACGATGACGACGCCTTGCTCGAACTCGCGGTAGACCTTATAGTGGTACTCACCCTCAAAGACATAATCGCGGTAGTGATTGCCATAACCGTCTGTGGGCAGATAACCCGGGTCAAAATTTTCGTCATAGCCGGGAGCAAAGTCAACTAACCGCTTGATGTCTCAATCACGATTCCATAGGTAGGTGTGCTGCCCACAAACTGCGTATTTTCGGTAAAGCTGCCCCTGCTCAGCCCGCGGATTATGTGGGATAATTCCTGACATTCGTCGTCAGAGAGTGAAGTATCGTAACCTCCGCTCCACACCGTTGCTGAATATAGTGTATTCGGGTTTATCCCCGATGCCCATGTCCAAGGGTTATCGTCCTTCGCCCCTGTGAACGTACACCCAACAGCAACTGCGGCGATCAGTAGTACGGCGACGAGCATATAGACCGCTGTTTTTGGCTTTTTTACTATCAGCTTTATCCGCTCTTTTATACTACGTCCGCTGCCTGTCATAGTGGTTGCGGTCAGCAGTAGTGCTGGACGCTTTTGACAGGTCATGCCTATAAGTGTGCGGCCGTACTCGGCACGCTCATCCTCGCCGATGCGATTGATAGTGGCTTCGTCGCAGGAAAGCTCCGCGTCGTATCGGGACAGCACCGCCGCGAGCCAGACCAGAGGGTTATACCAGTGGAGCGCAAGACACGCGCCCCGCAGGAGCGACCAGACGTGGTCGCCATGACGGAAGTGCGTCGTCTCATGCTCGATGACATGGCGCAGCTTTGTTTCATTCACCGTCGCTTCGTCGGTCACATAGATGGCGGGACGGAAAAGCCCGAACAGGCAGGGCGTCTCAACCGCACCAGAGAGATAGACCTGCAGGCAGCTATTCTCAATATATGGGTCAATTCAGAATTGAACCTTCCACATTCGATTAGCAGAATACTCTGAGTATCATTTTTGGGCGCGATTAGCAGATTCAGAAATTCCTGCTAATCAAATTAACACGATGTTTGGTTATTTTGCATAAGAAAAAGTTTGACAGCCTCTTAAAAGAGACAGCCAATGTTTATTTAGTAAAACCAAAAAGAATAGAAAAAGTGCCAAAAATCAATGATTTTCGGCACTTTTCTGGCACGCCTGTCCGGATTCGAACCGGAGGCCTCGGGCTTAGGAGCAAAAAAGCTGTTTTCACAAAACAGTCAATTTGAGGCAAGAATAGCTTGTGTTTTCAAGGCTTTCTGCAAGTTCCGAGTCAAATCCAGTAAGCAAAAGTAAGGTCTTTTTGCTAACGGTCAAGAAGGGTAAATTAGCACGGTATTAGCAGTGCTAACACGAGGTGGAATGTGGTTTTCTCAAAACCTACATAACGAAAAGCGAGGAACGGCTACGTTCCTCGCTTTATGTTACTTCATATTTAAGCCTTTTGCAAGCGCTTTTAGCATGCTCGCCATCTCTGGATTAGAGATTATCTTTTGTAGCAATTCCTGATCTTCACACTCTGAAGTGTCCCCGGTTGGTAACGGCTTCTTTTGAAAACCCCCATTGGAATAAAATGCTTCATCAAACAATTGTGCATTGGTTTTCCGATCATCGTCCAGAATATGCGAATAGACGTCGGAAACCATTTTTGCCTGAGCATGTCCTGAGTCGCCCTGTACGGCCTTTACGTCGCCTCCCGTGAGTTTCAGCTTATAGGTAATACTTGAATGACGGAAGCTATGAAAAACAACCGGGGGCAGGTCGTGTGCTTTAATCAGTCTGTCAAACGCAGCGTTAATAGATGTTCCTTCTGTCGGAGCCCCGAATGGCCCTGCAAATACGAGGTTATGATCCATATACTCCGATCCAAGCATAGCCTTTCGCTCTTCTTGAGCATTTTTCCAGCAGGCTAACATTTCAGCTGCGGTCTTCGGTAGAAACACTGTCCTGACACTACTTTCCGTTTTGGGCGTTTTGAGTACAAGTACTGTAGTAGTCTGGGAAGATTTCGCTGGAAAGACATACATAATGTCTTTGTTGTCGAGCGATTGCATTGAACTTCTGGATGCACGTTGGAGCTCCTTCGCAATGTGGACACTTGGTGTACCGGCAGCTATGCTTTCAGGAGAGATATCCACGCAATCCCATGTGAGACCCAACAATTCACCCATGCGGAGTGAGCACGAAAACGACAGGTTAATCGCGAGAGCCAGAAGTTCATCCTCACATACGCTTAAGGCATAATGAATGGTCTCTGCCGTCCATATTTCGCGTTTCGCATAAGATGCTTTTGGAACATCCGCGTTTTCACATGGATTCTTTTCAATTATCTCCCATTTTACAGCCTGAGAGAAACAACTTCGTAGAAGCTTGTGTATATCTCGGACTCGCAATGGGGTTAAGAATCGGTCCTCTTGTTTTACTGCTTTTGTTTTTAGAAGCTCCTGATAATATCGCTCAATAACTCGGGTAGAGATTTTTGATAATTGCGTATTTCCAAGTCTGGGGCGGATGTAGTTGTCGATAACCGCTATATTGCTCGAATATGTAGATAAGGCCCATTTCGTTTTTCCATATAGCGATACGTACTCGTCTAAGAGGTCATTGAGGGTGTTGCATTTGGGTACAACAAACGAGCCGACACCTTGCTTGTACTCAACCTCAGCTTTTCTTTTTTTTGCCTCCGCCATAGTAGGGAATGATTCCCACTTCTGCTTCCGCACTTCACCATCAGTATATCCATACACAACGGCAAAGCTCTGCTTTCTCTTAATAATTGACGCCATACTTATTCCTCCCGTGTCGTATTTGCATTTAGCCATTCATCAAAGCCTTCTTTTGGGATCAGATAACGTTTGCCCACCTTAACCACAGCGAAGGAATCTGACTGGACCAATGAATAGGAATCCCTTTTTGATAAGGTTAGAATCCTCTGAATTTCATCGACTGTGTAATACTTTTTTTCTTCCTTGCACTCGTCAGAAACGACAGATGCAATAGTCGCTTCACTTTCAATGGCACCTTGTTGTTCAGCATCAAGTGACTCTTCCGAAAGAATCGACTCCTCTGTAGCTACTATCTTGTGCCGCGACTGCCCACCATACCACTTTTCGAAACTCTCTTTTGTAATGCGTTTTCTCCCTGCAATAACGATGATATCAAAGCACTCCGGATGCCGTTGAACAAGAGAATACACACTGTTTCTATGGATACCCAGCATGCGAGCTGTGTCCGTCAGTGAAAGCGAGGATTGCTCAAGCTTCGCATTTTTCGCTTTGTCAGCCTTCGTTCTCAGACTATCTTGACTTGAATACCATCGCTCAAAGCAGTCCTTTGAGATGCGCATCCAATCATCAACGTAATACACCTCAATGTCACCGCGTTGTATTCGATCGTATATAACAGAATCGGACACCTCTAACAGGCTTGCCAAATCCGGAACCGAGTACGATGCAGACCTTAGCTCTACTCCCGGAGGAGATCCATCAACCTTTTTGTACTTAATCTGGTTGGCATACCATTTTTCAAAGCTTTTTTTGTTTATGTAATATCGTCCCTGTATTTGCACCGATTCAAACTTACCCTGATGAACCAACCAATTTGAGTCAGTCTTGCCAAGCCCAAGCATCCTTCTTAATTCTGGAATCGTATACGAGCTCATCTTAAGCTCGACAATTTCCTTGAAAGTCATATTTGCACCCCCGCGCTATATGATACGGACGGAGCATCGCTCCGCCCATATCATATAAGATGTCGGCTGAAAAATGAAATGTGCAAAACATGAAGTAAATACTCATCCGCACACTTGACAGGTTAAAGCTGAGCATCTAACCATTCATCAAAGCTCCGCTTGGATATGCGGTATTTTCCACCACCAACTTGAATCCAACGAAACTCTTTTTTCTTCAGTAAGTTATACACAGTAGGGCGGCTGAGGCCGAGAATGTCCTGAATCTCCATCACGGTATATGTTTTCTTTTCTACTGTGCAAGTCGCGGAGCTTGCGAGATGTTCCTGCTCAGTTTGAGCATTCATCAGTGCTATACGATCATCAAACATTTCTCTGAACCTCCTGTACTCTATCGTCTCCCAGACGCTTCTTCTTTTTATTTATCCTGTAGTCAACGCCCTTACGGACATTGCAGTATGTGCAGTCTTCCTTGTCCGTCTGCAGAGGATCTACTCTGCGGATAATATGGTCAGGAGAGTTGTAAAACTGACTGGCACAGGTCGGGCAAAGGCAAAGTCTCAGTTCGTCTGGTGCTCCTGTATCAGATTCCTCAATTCTTGGTTTCGGTCTTGGTCCGTCAATCCAAGGCTTGTTGTAGCTTTCAACAAGACCCACGCTGATCGCCAATGCACGGTCAACCTGTCGAAGCTCCATGGTGGTAATGTGCCCGACATAATCAAGCAAACGCTGCTTGTCTATTGTGTTCACATGCTCGCAAAGCGCGATGGAGTTTTCCTCCAGACCATGTCCGCTTCTAAGGCTGATATGCGTCGGCAAATTCTCTTTCTTAATCTGGCTGGTTATAGGTACAATGATGACCGTGGGACTGCGTCTATTGCCCGTGTCGTTCTGCACGATGATGACTGGGCGCATCCCACTTTGCTCGGAGCCAATGCGCTGCCCGAGATCCATGAAATAGATCTGACCTCTGAAAATTTCGTTGCTCATAAGGACACCTCTTTGTTCAAAATCTGTCCTCATAACCGAATACCCATGTTACTTCCCCAAGGTGGTATGCAATACATACTCAGGTTGCAGAGATAATTGCAGTCACGATGCAGCCACGATAGGGCCGCGAAAGGACGATTGGTCCAACTGCTGTCCTGCTGCAACCTGAATATGTAAAGCACACCTTTTGTCCTCGACACCCCGTGTGCATTTGGCTTATACCAATGGGAAGTCACTAAGCGGCGGCTTGCAAAGCTGCCTCACAGGAATCTAACCTCCCCGCCGTTCTGACGGAGCAGCCCAATGCAGTGACGCGTTCAAGGCTGGAGTACCATTATCATTCCGACTGTCGTCGCCGCACCGGTTGCAAACCCGTGCTTGAGCAGGTTATCTCGCTCGCTTTCTGCTATCCCGTCCATATTCTTGTGAAACGGATTAACATCAAGGTCGTGGCGTACCAAACTCTGTGGCTCAAACTCTCGTTCATCGTCGGAACTGAAGTCTTAGTGAATGGGTATTCGGTTGTCAAGGAGCAGGAGAGGATTTGTCCCCTCGCTGTGTAGCCGACGAGAAAGACTGTTTGTCACCCTTTTCTCAAAACTTTTTTTATTCTGGCAAGTTTTTTGTTCACGGTATTTCTCGCACAGCCATCCATGCGTGCGATTTCTGCTTGACTATACTCATCAATGACCATTAGCGTAATAAGCTCCATATCCTTGATAGACAGTGCTTTGAGCTTACGGCTCAATTCCTCGTCTTCAATTGTTTCAACCCAGCCATATCTGCCGGAAAAGTCAG
>CAZNUD010000025.1:0-1602 GCA_964576195.1 uncultured Oscillospiraceae bacterium
GCTATACCCCCGATTTTACCATTTATGGTATTTCTTAGTAGATTGCTTATTTAGTTTTGAGAATTCTGATTGGGGGTGCGTAACCGCATTGCTCACGCTCCCAGCTGAGCTATACCCCCATATTTAATTGAAAAGTCGTTGAAAAGTCTAGCTTTTTTGTGAATGCCACTGTATAGAAACTCTGCTACGCACGACAAACGACTGCTTGAGTATGATAGCAGATTTGAAAGAGCTTGTCAATATAAAACTCAGAATTTTTCGAGCGATATCGGCGAGATTTATTTTATATGCCCTGCCGCCTTCATCACATTAAGTGCGATGAAGGCGGCAAGTTTATGCTTTAATCATCTGGTTATCCGCTTACACCAGTCCCCGTTTTTTGTTCCTGTAATCCCATACGACTTTATCAGCATAGGTGGCATCCCTAACAATCTTTTCGGCATCCTCTTTGGAAATCTCGATTTCTATAAATTCTTCCACGATGTGACTTATGTCTGCTCGCAGATAATACGTCTCATTGCGCTTAATAATTTGGTCGCCAGAATCATTAAAAATAACCATTACTTACCTCCTGTTATTCTGTAAATTGAATAGCTTCCGGGTTGCACTTGATCAATGACAGCCTCTGGCAGACCACCGGATGTATATCCTCCGGGCAGCCAAAAGTCGTTAGCACCACGCTCGTTCCCACTTGGAATTCTTAACCCTGTAGGATAATGAATATCAACTCTAACCGGGGCTTTGCCTAAAGCGCCAGAGGGGATACCAAGTAACTGCTCCAGCAATCTAACATTGCCATTTGTTTTTTTGATTATTTCGTCAGCGTATGGCGATGAAAAAACGAATGTGCCGCTTTTCGGCCCTATCGTGCCCGTGGGTGCAGTTGCATAAAACTTTGTAACCCCGCCTTTGAACATACTAAGATGATTATCTATGTATTCTTTAGAAAGATATGTTTTGGGGTCCGGTCGCTGTCCCCCTAGCATATCGATTATATCACAAATCCGTGCCTGTGTCAGTTCTGCACTGTGTGCAATATCATCAGCATAATCACCCAAAGTGCCGGGAACATGGATGGCATCGTCCGCACTGCCCATGAGGAACTTTTTGACCACTTTTGCGGTTTTATATGCAGCGAAAATCGTAAGTACGACACCGACAATATCCAGCCAATGCTCCAGCGACCACGGCTCCTCCGGAACAACACTACCTTTAACATTATCCAGCAGCCCCATGGTTATGGCGTTGGTAATATTATAGAGATTAGGCTCTGCCGCCATTACTTCGTGCCTGTAAACAAGGCCCTGCCAAACTCCGCTGACGATTCCCAGCGTCAGCCAGTCCATGAGGCTGCCAAGACTGTCCCATTTGCGCTCGCCGCGCGCGCTTTGGGTCTGAAGATAAACCTCCAGCATATTGTTGCCGTCGCGGCTAAGCTGCACGACGTATTCGGAGGTGGCACCTGCTATATGTTCAAAGAAAATCTTCCTACCCATAATTCGCAACATGCAAAAAGTTGTACGTTTGCGTACACACTTTTAGAAAAAGTATAAACATTCGCAAAAAACCTAATAATAGTATTAATGCCATTCATTCGCTCTC
>CAZNUD010000025.1:1702-27463 GCA_964576195.1 uncultured Oscillospiraceae bacterium
CTCACGCCTCACTACTATATGAAAAAGCCTTGAAAGCTTGCGCTTTCAAGGCTTTTGGGATTTTTTAGATATAAAAAAGACTGCAATCACTGCATCTGTGGTGAAAAACCATAAGAATAAAAAGTGGAGGGAGGCTTCGATTTAGGCGAGATCCCTAGTCGGGCAGGCCTTTAAACATGTTTGTACGTTCGTTTCTGAATCGTGTAGGGCTTTGACCTGTAAGCTGTTTAAAGGCAAAAGAAAAATGAGCGCTGCTGCTAAAGCCGAGAGCATTTGCAATGGTAGTCATGGATTCACCCGTGTACAGCAGCATCATCTTGGCTTCATCAATCTTTTTTTCCTTAATGTACTGATACAGGTTTTTGCCTGTTTCGTTTTTGAAGAGGGTGGTAAGATATTGCGGAGTGAGGCCAACGCGCTCAGCCACGTCATCAAGCGTTAGCTGGGAATAAAGCTTTTGGTCAATGTATTTTATGCTTCTTTCCACATGATAGGAATAGGTTTCAATCCGCCCCCGGCTGAGAAGCTCGAAAAAAACGTCAGAAAGTTCCTCATAAAATTTAAGGGCCCGCGCCCTGTTTTTAACGTTACTAACCTGATTTATAAAAAAATCTGAACAGTTATAAACCAGCTCGTTATCCACATTGTAGCCCAATAAGTACTCGCAAAAGTAAAAGCAGTCGTTGACCAGTGTGTAGTGCAGGTTTGTAAGGCTGCTGTCGTGTAAAACGCCCTGCTCGCCGCAGAGCTTTGAAAAGTACTGACTGACTTTTTGCTTAGTGCTCTCCCGGCTGTGCTGGGCTTCCCAAAACAGTCCCATAATGTTTTCCCGTGTGGGATGATAAAAGCCGCTGATTCGGTTATTTAAAACGTAATCGTAGCACTGGCGCTTCATAAGTCTAGCTCCTAATATGATTATATTAAAAATTATACTATTATATTAAAAATTTGTAAATCCCCAATTAGTATTATATTAAATTCTATGTAAAGCTTGGGAAGAACTTTGGCGTTATGCCGCCGTAATTAAATATTTGGGAGGAAGCAGCTATGACAAATGACCAACTGATTAAAGGTGTTGACTTGTTAAAGCCCGATTTCAGCGCACGTTCCTCGGAGGTTTTTTTCCTAGAGGAGAACGAGGTGTTAAAGCTTTATTTTGACAAGGTGGACAACGATAATGTGGACATCGAGTATCAGAACACCTGTTCGGCTTTCCAGAAGGGCTGCACACCCATGGAATGCTTCGGTAAGGTAAATCTTAACGGTAGAAACGGCCTGATTTTCAAACGCCTTAAGGGCTGTGCTCTTACGGATATGCCCGGAAAAAATCCCCTTATCATTTTCAAGGCCGGAAAAATTCTCGCAGGTCTTCACAACATGGTACACAGGCAGTGCACACATGAGCTGCGGGACGTGCGGCTTCTGGCGGCAGATACTCTTAATACTTCAAAGGCGCTGGACTTTCTCAGTCCCGAGGACAAGCAGCGGCTCACTGACTACATAATGGCGCTGCCCGAGGCGGACAACATTCTCCATTTGGATTTTCACACGGACAACATCCTCTGCGACGGAGAAAACTATCAGGTGATAGACTGGATGACCGCTGCCCGTGGCAATCCCTTGGTGGAGGTTTCCATGATGAACTTCCTGCATCATGATGCGGAGCTTTTTCCCGGCAGCTCAAAACTTAAAATATTCCTTATGAATTTAGTGCGCATCTACATTTATAATAGCTTCATAAAGGAATACGAAAAGCTTTCCGGACTGAGGCGGGAGGACAGCCGCCGTTGGGATATTGTCGCCTACGTTTTGCGCATGGGCATTTGGGACATCGCTTACGAGCACGATGACCTTAAAAGAAAAATTGAAGCCTTTTTGAAGGAAATATAAATAGCTATGAGTAGTTTTAAGAAAAAGCAAAAGCTGCTTCGTGCCCTGTCGCCTGACATTATAGTCAACGAAGAGCGCGGCTGCATAGTACTGCGGGGCGAAACAGATAGCTGGGATACGGTCCTTGCCGCCGGACGGCTGTGTACGGACAAAAAATACTACGGTGTAGTAAATGATATTAAGCTAAAAGGCTTCACCCAGCGAGTGAAGCTGCCAGCAGAAAGGGACAGTCTTTACGAAGGCGCTGCCCCCGATGTGCTTATTATCGGCGGAGGGCTTGTTGGATGCGCTGCGGCAAGGGAGCTTAGCCGCTATAAGCTAAAGGTAATGCTTGTGGAAAAGGGGGCGGATGTTGCCGCCGGCCAGTCCTCCCGAAACGGTGGAGCTATACATGTGGGAATAAACTACGCTCCTTCCTCCCAAAAGCACCACTATAACTATCTCGGCAACAAAATGTACACTCAGCTTTCCGAGGATTTGGACGTCCCCTTTGAGCGCACAGGACACCTGATGCTTATTGGTGCCCCATGGGAAAGGTTTCTCACAAGCTTTCTCATTCTAAACGCCAAGCGTCTAAAAATACCCGGAGTACGTTATGTCAACCGCAAGGAGCTTTTGACACTGGAACCTTACGCACCATCATTGGCATTTGGCGCCCTTTATATGCCAACAGGCGGCTTTTCTTCACCATATAAAATGACTATTGCTTTAGCGGAAAACGCAGTTAGCAACGGTGCCGAAATTTGCCTGAATACTGCAGTTTTGGGTATGAAAACCGATAACGGCAAGATTTTGTCCGTTGAAACCAACCGGGGCACAATTTACCCCAAGATAGTCATTAACGCATCGGGTGTTTATGCCGACGTAATTGCGGAAATGGCAGGCGACCGCACCTTCACCATTCATCCCCGCAAAGGCACGGACATCATTCTGGACAAGAAGGTGGGCAAATACATAAATACCACAGAGGTGCTGTCCCCCATTACCCTTGTGGGTGACGGAGGGAAAATAGGCCTAAAAAAGCGCATTGAGCTTATTCGCTATGCTTTGTCTCACGAAAACACCAGTAAGGGTATAGCCGTTATCCATACCGTGGACAAGAACATGATAATAGGTCCCAACGTTCAGGAAACTCCGGATAGAGAGGACATAACAACAGACAGAGAAACCACTGATATGATTTTCCGCGAGCAGATGAAGGTTTCTGAAAACATTAAACCCTCGGACGTTATTACATATTTTTCCGGCGTCCGCTCTCCGACCTATGAGGAGGATTTTCAGGTGCGCCCCGGCATTTTCTGCGAGAATATCCTTGAGGCTGCAGGCATCCAGTCCCCCGGAGCAACAGCCGCCCCTGCCATCGCACAGGACCTTGCAAAATGGGCCGTGGAGTACCTTAAAAAGAGCCGACCGGTGGAGGAAAATAAGAGCTTTAATCCCATACGTCGAGAAATTCCCAACCTTAAGGACATGAGCGAGGAGCAGCGCGGAGCACTTGTTGGGCAAAACCCCGACTACGGTCAAATGGTCTGCCGCTGCGAAGAGATCTCCAAGGGAGAAATTCTTGACGCACTGTGCTCACCTCTGCCCGTGTATACACTGGATGCAATAAAGCGCCGGTGCCGGCCGGGCATGGGCCGCTGTCAGGGCGGATTCTGCTCACCGCTGGTTCTAAAGATTCTTGCCCAGGCCAAGGGCTGCTCTGTGGAGGATATTCGCAAAAATGGCGAGGAGAGCACCGTACTGCTTTGCAAAACAAAGGGGGAGAGCAGATGATATACGACGTTGTTGTAATCGGCGGAGGCCCTGCGGGACTTGCTGCCGCCATCTCCGCCAGTGAGGAGGGTGCAAGGGTTCTGCTTATTGAGCGAGAGGCAAGGCTGGGAGGCATTTTAAAGCAATGCATCCACGACGGCTTCGGTCTTATTACTTTTAAGGAAAGGCTCAGCGGCCCTGAATATGCCGAGCGATTTATTGACAGACTTTTGGAAACGGACACAGAGCTTAGGCTTCTCACCTTCGTAACGGGGATTCAAAAAACCGATGAGGGCTTTGAAATAAGCTATGTCAGCCGTGAAGGGATTTTTCGTGTAAAGTCCCGGGCCCTTGTTCTGGCTACCGGTTGCAGGGAACGAACGGCAAAGCAGGTGTTTATACACGGAACCCGCCCGTCTGGCGTGTTCACCGCAGGCACAGCGCAAAACTATGTTAATCTTATGGGCCGGCTGCCTACAAAGCGTTGCGTAATCCTGGGCAGTGGTGATATAGGGCTTATTATGGCGCGCCGCCTCAGTCTTGAGGGAGCGGAGGTTTTAGGCGTATATGAGGCAAAGCCAACGCCTTCAGGACTTACCCGAAATATCTACCAGTGCCTTAAGGACTTTGGAATACCCCTGCACCTTTCTCACACCGTTACCAGAGTATTCGGGGATGAGAGGCTCACAGCAGTGGAGGTAGCTCAGGTGGACAAGGATATGCGTCCTATTGAGGCTACGCAGCAGATAGTAGAGTGCGATAGCCTTATACTGTCCGTCGGGCTGATTCCGGAAAACGAGCTGTCTGAGGGACTTGGCATATCTCTGAGTCCTCGCACAAGGGGACCATTATGCGACCAGCGCTATATGACTGATGTTGACGGCGTTTTCAGCGCGGGCAACGCCTTGCATGTAAGCGACCTTGTAGATTATGTAACAGAAAACGCCCTTACCGCAGGGAAAAGCAGCGCACACTATGAAAAACGGGAACGCTGCTGTGTTCCCATTGAGGCAGATAATGGCCTGTTATACTGTGTTCCCACCATGCTGGATTTAAGCGCACCCACAGATGAGGTGACCATGTACTTTCGCGCTGCCAGAGAGCTTAACGACGCAAGGCTTACAATTAAAGTAGACGGAAGCAAAATATTTGAAAGGGTCTACAATACTCTGCGTCCGCCGGAGATGGAGCGCTTAAAGCTTGATTTTAGCCCCTTCGGCATAACAAAGAACAGCAAAATAAGCCTGAGTCTGGAGGTGGAGGAATGAAGGAACTGGTATGTATAGTATGTCCTAACGGCTGCAAGCTTACCATTGACGGCGAGGGAAGTGTGGAAAATGCCAAATGCCCAAAAGGTGTAGAGTTTGCAACCGAGGAAATGACAAACCCTATGCGCACGGTTTGTAGCACCGTCGCAACTACTTTTCCAGACTTTCCTGTGCTGCCTGTTCGCACATCTCAGCCTATTCCCAAAAGCAAAATACCGGAGCTAATGGTGCTGATAAATGCAGTTATTATAAAAACTCCCCTTTCACGGGGCGAGGTTATTCTTGAAGACCTTTTCGGTAGCGATGCAGACCTTATTAGCAGCTCAAGCATGAATTACAGCTACCATAAACAGCACACGGAAAAAGGCGGAATCTGACATGGCATATTCTATAGACGAAGCAAAGGCACTTGTGCTCCAAGCTGGAAAAATGCTGGTTGGGAGCGGCCTTGTTGCGCGCACATGGGGCAATATAAGCGCCAGAATATCTGACACCCAGTTTGTTATAACCCCCAGCGGTTTAGACTATGAGGACCTTACGTCCGAGAAGCTGGTGATAGTCAATATAGAAGACATTTCCTATGAGGGAAGTATTAATCCCTCAAGCGAGAAGGGTATTCATGCGGATGCTTACAGGCTGCGGCCCGAAGTAAGCTTCATTATTCACACCCATCAAAAGCTGGCTTCTGCTGTCAGCGTTTCCGGTCGGGCCCTTGAGCTTGTCTCTGACCATGACCGCGCCCTGCTGGGAGACACCGTACCATGCGCTGTCTACGGAATTTCAGCCAGCCCCGCCCTGCGCAGAGCCGTGGAGGATCAGCTTAGCCTTAACCCAAAATGCAAAGCGTTTCTGATGAAAAACCATGGCGCCCTTTGTCTAGGCGGCAGCCTTGAGGAAGCTTTCACAATTGCCGGAGTTCTTGAGGGAGTGGCGGAAAAATGCTTTAAAAAAGCCGTTTCGCTTTCGGATGTATTACCGAGTGGGGGCGTGGTACTAAGCCTACAAGACTATTCATTAGTAAGGACTGATTACGTCATCCACTGTATAGCTCCAGAGGTTGTAGCTGTAAGCTCGCGGAATAAAGCGCTAAAAATATATCTTGACGATCTGGCGCAGATGGCGGGACTGCGGGTGAAGTGCGTTGGCGCAGGGACTTCAAAAAAGAGAATTTCGCGAAAGCTAAGGAAAAAGGGGATGCTGCTTCTTGATGGAAGGGGTGCTTTGTGTGCGGGAGAAAACGAGGCTGAGGCAAGGGCGGCGGAAAGAGTCCTTACCAAAGGCTGTGCAGCAGCACTTTTTGCAGAGAGTCAAAACGCTCCCTGCTTAAACCCGATTGATGCGCTTTTGCAGCATGTTTTTTATAAGTCAAAATACTCAAAACAGCGAGGCAAATGAGTGAAGCCACAGAAAACTGGTTATTGCTTATTTGTTTGTCATATTTTTAAGGTTAACATGGGTATAACAGCACTTTTGTGCTGTGAGATAACGATCCATGACCCGGGACACAATAGTGTCCCAGCTAATGGGGATTGTGCCTTTGGCATTTTGCCCCACCCGATTTATATCTGAAAGAGCGAAAACAGTCTTTATCTTCTCTGCCATTTTTTTAGCATCGGGAACCTCTGTGTAACCATTGCATTCATCCCTGATCTGCTCTGCTGAGTTAGAACCTGCGGAAAGCAGGGCTGGTAATCCCATAAGTGCTGCCTCGCGTAATACTAAAGGAGCATTGTCGTAAAGGGAGGGGAAAAAGAATAAATTGGCGGATAGAAACAGGCCATAGAGCAAGTTGCGATCTGTAATAACTCCTGTAAATAAAACGCTGTCACCCAAATTCAGTGACGCAGCATATTTTTTTATGGCTTCGGCGTTGTAGCCCTGCCCTGCGATAACGGTCACGCAGTCCTCACCTGAATCCTTTAGCAGCTTGGTGGTATCCAGAACCAGTCTAAGGTTTTTTTGCCAAATCTGCTGACCAACGAAAAGCAAAATACGCTTGTCCTCAGGCAAGTTGAAGCTTTCAGCGGCCCGGCGGCGCAGGGCGTCGGGGTCCGGAAACTCTATAATGTCAGTACCGTTTTCCATAACCTTAATGTCGCCGTGAAAGCCGTAGCTGCGCAGCGTGGCGGCAGTACATTCGCTGCAGGCCCAGACCTCGTCCACCTTGCTGTAGAACTTAACGATATGGTTGGTTACCATGTGCGCCAGAAAGCGACTGTGAGTAATGCTTAAAACATCTTCGTAATATTTGCTGTGAAAGGTTGCGACAACGGGAATGCCAAGCTTTCTGCCCAACCGTACGGCATAGGAACCTTCAAAAAACGGGGAGTGAACATGAAAAACGTCAAACTCACGGCTTTTCATAAATCGGTGAAGTTTTGGGGAGAACATGGGAGTTGGCAAAAGATAGTTTATCCCGGGGAAGCGAATTGCTGCGGTTCGAAGCACGTCATATTCGGGACTGTCTTCATAGGGAGCGCTGGGCCGGGGCGCGATAACGCAGCAATATCCGGTTTTATTCATGCGCTTAGCATAGGCGTTCACAGTGACGATGACACCGTCTATGGAGGGGTAGTATATATCCATAAACTGCGCCACTCTCAGGGGCTCCTTAGGAATTTTGCGTTTTTTTGAACGGTACTCTGTCTTTACAGCACTTTTTGTTAAAATGATAAGCCCCAATATAAGCCAAGTATAATAGCAAAGCAGCCGCCAAATAAGCACTGCCCAGAATAGGTTGGCGCTGGTAAGGGTGGAAAACACCGTGTAAAAGAAACCCTCGGCGGCTCCCGCGTTTCCTGGGGTAGGTATGATGGTTATGGCGGCATAGATGTAAACCACCAGAGAAAATACAGTCCACCAACTGTTTGCACCCCCAAAAGCACGTAGCACAAAGTAGGGCATGGACAAAATTGCCAGTTGGTATATAGTTGAGAAAAAGATTACCTTTAACAGCAGGTGGGGATGGCTGCTTATGGCTTTTAAACTTTCCGTGTATTTGCCCAAGTAACTAATAATATCATTAACCGCCTTGTCGTAGTCTTTGACAATGTGCAGCTTGTTAAGAAAGCGGGCAAATATGCAGACAATTTTGCTAAAGGGGTTGGGGATCATCGCAAAAAGAACAACACATAGGGGTAAAAACAGATAAAAGGCAAGCCCTATATAAGCGCCCACACGCATTGCAGGCAGCCCCTGACTAATGCTACTATTAAATACAAACACAAATACGGCAAGCAGAACAAAAGCCAATTGTAATCCCAGAAATCCCACAATTGGCAGGGCAGCGCTTGAGCCTGTTGAAAACCCGCGTTTCTTAAGGTAAAATATTTGGAAGGGTTGCCCTCCGGCTCCCAAGGGAGTAATGTTGTCGTAATATTTCCCCAATGCGGCGCACTCAAAGGCGCCCTTCGGGTCGTATCGCCCCTCGGATGCAATTATCATTGAGCTGTACTTGAAGGTTTCCATCAACAGTGCCAAGACAAAGCAGGCAGCGGCTAAAAGCAAATAAATTAAACTAATATTAAGAGAGGCTGGAGTCGGAAAGTGCTCCCCATTCCCTCCGAATTCTCTTGAGGCTATATAAGCAACGATTGCTATATTTATCAGAATTGTCAGCAAAAGCCCCAAAAACCTTTTTGTTTTCTTTTCAATTCCTAGCATAAAGAAAAACCCTCTTTATTGGTAAAACTAAGCTATTTATACAGGACGGTGAAAACATGGCTATGTGGAGTCCGTGGCGGGGTTGCCGCAAATACAGCGAGGGCTGCAAATACTGCTATATACATAAGGGCGACGAAAAAAGGGGCGTAGACACCGGGGAAATAGTCAAGGGCGAACGTTTCTGGGCGCCGATTGAGAAAAACAAAAACGGCTCTTACAAAATAAAGGCCGGGCAAACGGTATATCTCTGCTTCTCAACGGATTTTCTTATTGAAGAAGCTGACCAATGGCGTGACGAGTGCTGGAAAATCATGCGCCAGCGCCCGGATCTAACCTTTCTGTTTCTAACAAAGCGCATTGAGCGGTTGGAGTCCTGCCTGCCTCCGGATTGGGGTGATGGTTACGACAATGTGGTTATCGGCTGCACCGTTGAGAATCAGGACAGAGCAGATTATAGACTTCCCATATTCACAAGCATTCCCATAAAGCACAGATATATTATTTGCCAGCCAATGCTCGAGAATATTGATCTGTCAAATTATTTAGACCGAGTGGAACTGGTAGTGGCGGGCGGCGAGTCGGACGTAAACGCAAGGCCCTTAAACTTTGACTGGGTGCTCAACATAAGAGAGCAGTGCGCGAAAAAGGGAACACATTTCGAATTCAGGCAATGCGGCACACATTTTATTAAAGATGGTTTGGAATACACTCTGAATGTAAGACAGCTCTGCTCCCAGGCCAGAAAGGCCGACATTAATCTATAAAAAAGCCGGCGCTCTCTTAATTAAGAGAGCGCCGGTAAAACTATTTGGTTTTAGCTATCGGCTGGTTTTAGCCGTTCCTTTTTGCAAAGGCTCTTTGACAGAGCTTAACTATTTCAACAATGGGAATTACGCAAACTGCCAGACCCATAGCAACGCCGTATTCCGCTAGGCTTATGTGTTCAAAGCCGAAGGCGTCGGCAAGGAAGGGGATCTCAATAACAAGGGTGGTCGCAACGAAACTTGCAACGCCCGCAAACCACAGCGCCCTGTTCTGGGTTTTAAGCGTGAATATGCTGCCACGCTGGGAGCGCATGTTAAAGCTATGGAAAATCTCGGCCATTGACATTGTTAGGAATGCCATGGTCATGCCGTCCGCACTTTGCAGGGAGTCCCAGCTACCGCCCTCCATAATATGACCTATGAAGTAAGCGGCCATGGTTAAAACGGTTACAACAAAGCCCTGATAAGCAACGTCAACACCCACGCCGCCGGAGAAGATACCGTCAGTTGTTGGGCGGGGCTTGCGATGCATAACGTTGGGATCTGCACCCTCAAGACCAAGGGCCAGGGCGGGGAAGCAGTCAGTTACAAGGTTTATCCAAAGAAGATGCACAGGTTTGAGAACAACGAAGCCAAACAGCGTGGCAATAAAAATACTCATTACTTCACTCATATTAGAGGAGAGCAAAAACTGGATGGCTTTGCGGATATTGTCATAAATCCGGCGGCCTTCCTCAACCGCCCCAACAATGGTGGCGAAATTGTCGTCAGCAAGAACCATGTCGGCAACGTTCTTTGTAACATCCGTGCCAGTAA
Source organism: uncultured Oscillospiraceae bacterium (assembly GCA_964576195.1). Classification (GTDB taxonomy): domain Bacteria; phylum Bacillota; class Clostridia; order Oscillospirales; family Oscillospiraceae; genus UBA2658. The sequence goes on from CAZNUD010000025.1 coordinate 11,859, forward strand.
TACCCATGCCGACACCGATGTCGGCAGATTTTATTGAGGGAGCATCGTTAACTCCGTCACCGGTCATTGCAGTGATGTAGCCGGCATTTCGCCATGCGTTTACTATGCGAACCTTGTGCTCAGGCTGAACGCGGGCGTAAACGGAAATGTCACGGAAGCGTTTTTCAAACTCCTCGTCACTAAGTTCGGATATTTGCGAGCCGGTCATTGCAACGTCGTCGCCTATCAAAATGCCAAGCTCCCTGGCAATTGCGCTGGCTGTGTCAATATGGTCGCCTGTTATCATAATGGGCCGGATACCTGCATGGCGGCACTCCTCTATGGCTGCCTTAACCTCAGGGCGGACCGGGTCAATCATACCAACAAGACCGATAAAGCAAAGCTCCTTTTCCAAATCACTGGGCTTGTCGGAGCTGGGAGCGGAGGAATGGGGCTTCATAGCTGCTGCCAGTACTCGCAGGGCTTTGTCCGCCATGGCCTTGTTGGCGGCTAAGATCTCCATGCGGATTTCTTCCGTAAGCGGGACGATTTTTCCGTCACGCAGACAGGTACTACATACTTTTAAAACCTCATCGGGAGCGCCCTTGGTATATTGAACGATACCATTTTTGGTTTTGTGTACGGTGCTCATCATTTTTCGCAGGCTGTCAAACGGAGCCTCGTCAATTCGTGAGCCTTCTTGTTTTAGAATGTTTTTGTCAAGGGAAAGAGTTTTTGCCCAATAGACCAGCGCATTCTCTGTAGGCTCACCGGTAACGCTGCCGTCGTCATTAAGCTCCGCATCACAGCATAGGGCCATTGCGGTTGCCAGAAGGGTGCTATCCTCGCCGTAGTGATCGATCACGGTCATCTTGTTCTGGGTAAGGGTGCCGGTTTTGTCCGAGCAGATGATCTGTGCACAGCCAAGGGTTTCAACGGCAGTAAGCTTGCGAATGATGGCATTTCTGCGACTCATGTTGGTAACGCCTATGGAGAGAACGATAGTAACGACCGCAACAAGGCCCTCAGGGATAGCAGCCACAGCAAGAGAAACGGAAATCATAAAGCTTTCAAGTATAACCTCTCCTGTGAAGCTTCCCGCACGAATAAGGCCCACTGCAAAGATGACAGCGCAGATGCCGAGCACCAGCCAGGTTAGTATCTTTGAAAGCTGAGCAAGTTTGATTTGAAGGGGGGTAAGACCCTGCTCGGCATTTTCCAGTGCGTCGGCAATTTTACCCATCTCCGTGTTCATGCCGGTAGCGGTAATAACCGCAAGGCCACGTCCGTAAACCACGGTGCTGCCCATGTAAACCATATTTTTTCGGTCGCCCAGAGAGACGTCCTTGTCGTCACGAAGATAAAGGATGTCGATAAATTTATCAACAGGCACGCTTTCGCCGGTGAGAGCGGCCTCCTCGATTTTAAGGCTGTTGGATTCAATAATGCGGCCGTCCGCGGGAACAGCATCGCCGGCTTCAAGTACAACCACATCGCCCACGACGATATCTTCGGTTTTAATAACGGTTATTTTCCCGTCACGAAGCACCTTACTTGTGGCACTGGCCATTTGCTGCAATGCCTCCAAGGCCTTTTCTGCCTTGCTTTCCTGGTAAACGCCTAAAAAAGCGTTAACTATAACAACAAACAAAATGATGACAACATCCGCATAGCCGCCGCCTTCGTAGGACGCGGCAATCGCAGAAATAAGCGCTGCCACAATAAGAATAATTATCATGGGGTCTGCCATCTGCATAAAGAAACGCTTGATTAGAGAGTCTTTCTTGCCCTCGGAGAGTTTGTTCTTGCCGTTTTCGGAAAGGCGTGCTTCCGCCTCGGCGGCAGAAAGACCCTCATGGGAGCTTTTGACTTCGTTTAAAACGTCGTCAATTTCGCTGCAATAGTGTTTCATTTAGTATCCTCCAAAGTTCTTTTATATCTATCCTTTTGTGTTTTACAATAAGCTGGATAAAAGCATGAAAAAAGACTCAAGGACAGGCGGAGCCTATCCATGAGTCTGGTCATTTAATACAAGCCAGACGCAAAAAGGCGTCAGGATGTTGACTTGCAACGCTAATGCGCTGACTACTCCCTCACGGAGAATAGTCTGATATTACCATTATCTTAACTCATTGTCAAGGATGTGAGGGACGAATATTTTCGATAAGCTCGATAACGTGAAATTTTAATTTGTATTCTCCGCTTTCAGCTGTAATAAGCTCCTTTGACTCATCGGAAAGTGCTGAAAGTCCCTCATTTTCCTTTACTGCTGCCATGCACAGGGGAGGGAACACCACGCACCACCAGTTGTGCCCACCACCCTCACCAAGGATGATTTTAAGGGAGACGTATTCACCGGCGGGCAGTGCAAAGCTGCCGTACTCCCGAGTGGGGTAGCGCTCGTTTTCAATAACCGCTTCGGCCTTGTAGTCTAATCCCGAGGCGCCGATTTCATATTGTGCGGCGTATTCGAGATTTGAAAGCTGTGAGGCAATAATTTTTCTTGCCTCATTGGCATTTTCGGCATCCTCTAAAAAAGGAGCCAGCCACATAAGCGCCCTATCCCGTACCCGGAGTTTTAATAGCTGGTCCTCCTCGGAGTCGGACTGAGCAATAACGTGCAGACGCACCAACTCATCGGATAGCTGTCGCTGCTCTGCTCTTGCCCAAAGCCCCACGCAAAGCGCGGCGCATAAGGCGATTAGTAAAGAAGCCTCAAATATTCTTGTTTTTTTTGCATGCTGTTTTTTCAAAAGAAAAACCGTCCTTTATGTAGTATTGTATACATTATGGACGGCTTCTTTTATATTTATACGATTTAGATATTTAAGCTTTTTATAGGTCCTGCAATAAAAACCTCCGCGTATTGCTCACGCAGGCGGGAAAAGGCTTGATTTGCTGTGGTGTCGTTATCAAACAGCCCGAAAACCGCGGGACCTGTGCCTGTCATCGCAGCGCCCAGGGCGCCGCAGTCCAAAAGTGTGCGCTTAATCTGCAGCACGTCCCCGGGCTTTTTAGGCAAGACGTCCTCAAAGACGTTATACATCCGAATGGCAATACCGTGAAGGTCTTTGCCCTCAATGCTCTCCAGCATTCCGGCTGTGTCCGGACGGTATTTAATGGTGCAGAGGTCAATTCGTCCGAAAAGCTCCGGAGTTGAAACGGAAAAGCGGGGCTTGCATATAACCAGATGGCAGTCTGGAAGGGGGGTGAGGGGTTGCAAAAGCTCTCCCTTTCCTCTGGCTAGCGCAGTACCGCCGGATATGCAGAAGGGCACATCCGAACCCACGCTTTCGGCAAGGGCTTCAAGCTCCATCTGTGAAAGGGGTGAGCCGGTGAGTCCATTCATGGCTCTCAGCACCGCCGCCCCGTCCGAGGAGCCGCCTCCCATACCCGCGCAGACAGGAATGCGCTTTTTTAGCACGATGTCCACACCTACAGAAAACTCTGTCCTATCCAAAAATGCTTTGGCAGCTTTGTAAGCGATGTTTCGCTGGCCATTGGGCAGATAGCGCAGATCGGTTTTAACGGTTATCTCCCCGTCCCTCCGAAGAGCAACATGAACGTCATCCCGCAGAGATATGCTCTGCATCACCATACAAAGCTCGTGAAAACCGTTTGGAAGCCGTGCCACCACGTCCAGAGAGAGATTTAGCTTTGCATAGGCGTATTCGGTTATCTCTGTCATGGTCTGCTCCCTTCGGGTTTAATTAATTTCAAAAAGACGCGGCATCAACATGGTCCCAGCTTCAAGATAGGGCCCTGTCTCTCCGCACTTTTCGGTATAGAGAAGGCCGCATTTGGTGTCGACCCGGCTGTCATATATCATAAAGGGTACAGGATCGCCATCGTGACCGCGTGTGCTGGTAAGGGTCTTGTGGTCAGAAATAAAAAGCAGCCTATAATCGAAGGATCCCGCATCCAGTGCGGTAACCAGCGGCTTCATAACCCTGCTGTCCAACCATTCGATGGCCTGCAGCTTACCCTTAAGGTCACCATTGTGGGTACATTCGTCTGGGGCCTCAACGTGGATGACAGCAAAATCATACTTGCCTTCCAATGCCTTTATGCAGGCATCGACCTTTCCCTCAAGGTTAGTATCCAGTTCTCCTGTTGCGCCGTCAACGTAGGTAACATCAAGATTGGACAGCGTTGCAATTCCGTGGCAAAGGGGAACGGCGGAAATTACGGTGCCTGTTTTGTGATACTTACTGTAAAAGGACTCAAGCTCAACTCCTGTGCCCTCGGCCCAGAACCAGATGCCGTTTGCGGGCAGTTTGCCTTCGCTTCTTCTTTGCTGGTTAATAGTATGCTTATCCAAAATTCTGTGAGAAAGCTCCATAAGCTCCTTCAAGACCAGGGCATTATTGCAGCCGGAGGGCAGCAGAGGACCGATTAGCTCGCCCAGATGGTCGTGGGGAGGTATAAGCTCTATGCCCTTAATGTCCGCACCGCTTTGCACGGCAATATGACGGAAGGAGGGGGCGGGGTTTATGTTCATGCCCGCCTTTTCGGCTGCAGACTTGAATTCCGGCTGGGAAAAAAGGTCTTCAATAAGCGAAATGGACTGCTTGCCTTCGATGGAGCCGGCGTTGTGAGAGAGTATCTTCTTTTCCCCGTAGGGTTTATCTGAATCCTCAAGAGTGATCATGTTGCAGCGGTATGATACATCCCCGGCCTTAAGTGTGATTCCCGTTGCAGCCGCTTCAAGGGGAGAACGCCCCGTATAGCATACTTTGGGGTCTGCACCTAAAATGGATAAAATAGCAGTATCGCTACCGGGAGGCAGACCATCGGGGCAGTTTTTGCAGCTGCCAAGTTCGCTTTTGGCTGCCAGGGAATCAATAAACGGAGTGCTTGCATATTCAAGGGGAGTTTTTCCTCCCAGCTCCGGAACGGGACTGTCGGCCATGCCGTCGCCGATAACAAGAACGTATTTAATCATAGTGCATAATCCTTTCCCTAGGGATAATAGTATAAGCATTATATTACATCTCTCCCTAAAAGGAAAGGAAAATACCAGAACAGCAGGGTTATTGGTAATTTACTAATTATTTTGCTGAATATGTTCAGTGATTGCAAAATAAAGTTGTAAAATTACCGTAAATATATGGGTTTATCCATTTTACTTTTTTTGTTTTAGTGATATTATACTAAATGCCCCAAAGCCCTTTATTAAAGGAGGGATAACATCATATGACACAAACGGAAATACTCCACCGGATAGTGGAGACTGAAAACGAGGCCAGAATCATTTACAACGAAGCTGTTGCCATGCAAACGGGTTTTGAAGAGCACGTTCAAACTCATATTGAAGAGCTAAAGAAAAAATACGCTTTGCTCGAGGAGAGTGAGGTTTCCGCTGAAGAAGACAAGGCTGTATCCGAAGCAGACAGAGAAATAGAACGTCTTGACAAAAAGCTTGAAGCGGAGCTAAGCTCCGCAAAAAACAAATACGAAACTAGGCGCAGCGAATACATTGATAAATTATTTAGGCTGGCGGTGAATTTGGATGCTTAAGGCGCGCATGAATTACGGCGCAGTCAGCGCCAAGGTTATGGCGCTTTACGGCAGACTTTTTACCGAAGATGATTGGCGCCGTCTCTGCGAGTGTGTCTCCCCGGGAGAGGTGCTATCTATCCTCAAGTACCATCCCGGTTGGAGCGCATATGTATCCGAGCTCCCAGCGGCAACGGGCGCGGAGGAACTAAAAAAAGCCATTGGCAACAAGCAACAAAGGGATTACGAAAAGCTGTATCGCTTTTGCAATCTAGAGGACAAGGAGCTTTTTCGCGTGCTGTGTGAAAGCGCAGAATACGGCGGCACGGCTGCCGCCTTACACCGGAGTGATAATAGCAGGGTCTTTGCGGATGTTTCAAAAAACTATCATGGCTCAGGCAAAGCAATGCTGAAAAGGTTTTTGGGAGCGCAGGCGGATTTGCTTAACATTGTCAGCATCCTGCGTCTTCATCGCCATTTTTCGGACTCACTGCAAGATGCGCAAAAGCTGCTGGTTCCCGTCTATGGAAGGCTAAAGCCAAAGCTTGTGGACTCTCTTTTGTCGGCGCGTTCGGAGCAGGAGGCCATAGAGTTTTTGAAATTATCGCCGTTCTCGGCGTATTTTGACGGTTATAAACCCCAGCACCTTGATAGGCTTTATGAGCGGGCAATGATAAGCTTCTGCCGCCGCCTCATTAAGATGCCCGAGCCGAACATATGCGTTGCAGTTGCTTTCCTAACTCTAAGCGAGTTGGAATGCACAAAGCTCATCAGAATAATTGAAGCCTTGGGATATGACATAAAACCCGAGGATTTTTAACAGATTTGCCCAAAGAGCGCAAAGGAGGAAGACATGTCAGTTGAAGCGATGACCATGGTCACCCTGTCGGGGCCTGAGCAGTTGGTCGATACCGCCCTGCAAAAGCTGGTGCTAAATCGGGAATTCCACCCGGAGGACACTATCAGCAACATGGCGGAAATAAAGAGGCTTCTGCCCCTGAATATGGAAAACCCATACTCCGAGCCGCTGGGCATGGCGTTTGAGCTACTCGAAGAAATGAATGTGGAGCCCATATTCAGCGATTTTTCCGGCAAGGAGTTTTCGGTGAAGTCCGCCACCGAGTATATAAGTGTCACTCTTAAGAAAATAAAAAGTTATAAAGAGCAGCGGGAGGAAAATCTGCTCTCGATTCAAAATGATGCTGTTTATATTCAGCAGCTCAGTCACTTTGAAAACTTTGATGTAGAGCTATCCGACCTTTTCGATATGCGATACCTAAAGTTCCGCTTTGGCCGCATTTCTGTGGAGGCTTATAAGGAATGTGCGCAGGTCATGGGAGAGCGCCCCGACGTTTACTACATCCCCGGCAGCAGAACGGAACGTTGGGTATATGGTGCGTATTTCGTCCTGCCTACGGATTACGCTCAGGTGGACGCACTGTTTGGTTCCATGGGCTTTGAGCGCATCCATATTGACGCGGGCGTTTATAATAACGACACGGCGCATAATGCCGTTGAGCGCATGAAGGCGGAAAGCCAGCATGACGATGAAAATATTGCGGTTCTGGACAAGGAGATTGAAGATCTTGGTAGGGCAGAGCGGGAGAGAGCCTTATACACCTACTCCTGGCTGCGTTTTATGTCGGAAGCCTTCGAGCTGCGCTCCTATGCCGGCTGCCGTCATGGCAAGTTCTATCTTGTGGGCTGGGTGCCAAAGCTAAAGGGGGAAACCTTTGCAAACGAGAGCAAGGAGCTGGGCCTTGCCTGCATTCTCTCGGCACCGAGAGACTCTGAAAAGGCTGCTCCGCCGGTTAAACTTAAAAACGGCTTTTTCTCCAACATCTACCAGCCTTTTGTTGAAATGTACGGCATTCCGGCCTATGGTGAGCTGGACCCCAGACTTTTCATGTGCATTACCTACACATTGCTTTTTGGTATTATGTTCGGGGATGTGGGGCAGGGGGCACTGCTTGTCGTTATCGGCCTGTTTCTTGCAAGAAAGGGCAATTGGTTGGGTAAAATAGTCTCTCTTTGCGGTGTTTCGGCAATAGTGTTTGGCTTTATTTATGGCAGCGTGTTCGGTTATGAGGAGCTGATACCCGGCTTTAATGTTCTTAAGGACGGCAACACCATGAGAATTCTCATTATTGCCGTTGCCCTTGGGGTTGCGCTCATTCTTATCTGCATGATACTAAACATCATTACTGGCATTCGCCAAAAGGACATAAAGAAAATTTTCTTTGATTCTAACGGCATTGCGGGCTTCGTGATGTATGGCGGAATTGCCTTCGGCATTGTCAGCCAGATGCTTCTAAATAAGCCGATTATGACACCGCTGTATATAGGACTTGTGATCATCCTGCCTCTGTTTTTGATCTTTGCGGCCACACCCCTTACAAAACTCATTACGGGTCAGAAGGACTGGAAGCCTGAATCTGTTGGAATGTTCATAGTTGAGGGCTTTTTTGAGCTTTTTGAAACCATGCTCTCTTACGTTTCAAATACTGTCTCTTTCCTTCGGGTGGGCGCATTTGCTATCAGCCATGCCGGCATGATGATGGTTGTTTACCTGCTATCCTCTGGTGAAAACGGCTACAGCTTAGGCGGCCTTATCTTCGGAAACCTGCTGGTTGCCGGCCTTGAAACTGTTTTGGTTTGCATACAGGTTATGCGTCTTGAATTTTACGAAATGTTTGGACGCTTCTATCAAAGCGGGGGGGAAAAGTTCAGCCCCGTTTTCATTGACTATTCAGCCGCAGACTGACGATTAAAACAAATTACAATTTTTGGGGGAAATCATTATGACAATACTTATCGCTGCAGCAATCCTTTTTGCAGTAATCGCCCTTCCTCTGGCGGCCATCTATTATCGTGCAAAGCGCGGTAATAAAAGCAAGGCCCCCTTGATTACAAACCTCTGCTGCTTTTTTGGAATGCTACTTTTCGGCGCTGTTTTCTGCTTTACTCAGTCCGCTAAAGCAGTGGAGCAGGCCGGCGGCCTTATAACAAGCGACGGCTTTGCTACCGGCATGGGCTACCTCAGCGCAGCTCTTGCCGTGGGTCTTTCAGGCATAGGCGGCGGCATTGCCGTTGCCTCATCCGCCTCCGCGGCCCTTGGGGCACTGTCGGAAAATGACGGCGTTTTCGGTAAGGCTCTTATCTTTGTTGGCATGGCAGAGGGCGTTGCCCTTTATGGTCTGCTTATTGCCTTCATGATAATTTCGGGCCTCTAAGGGTTAGCCGGCATGCGTATATTTGCGGTTTCCAATGATAAGGGCTGCCTTACGGGGCTGCGCCTTGCAGGAATAGAAGGGGAGCTTGCTTTGAATAAAAAGCAGGTGCTTGCCGTGGTAGAAAGAGTTCGTGCAGATAGAGAAATAGCTGTTTTGCTTATAAGCGAGGGCAGCGCTGCCCTTATACCTGAAACGGTTAATGAGTTAAAACTAAGCTCTACAAATCCGCTTCTTGTGCTTATCCCCGGCTCCAATGGTTCATCCCGGGAGTCGGACTCTATCACGCGGCTTATCCGCGAGGCAATAGGAATTAAAATCTGAGCGGCGAAGTCCGCCCGGATTTGGAGGAACAAACATGGTATTAGACACAGCCGTTAATGATACAGATAAAAAGCTGGAGGCTTTCACCGACACGATTTTAGCCGAGGCCATTGAGGACTCCCGGCGAATAACCCAAGAGCTTCGGGAAAAGCAAAACCAGCTTATAGCAAAGGCAGAGGCTGAAATTGCGGCTGATACCCAGCGCCGCATAAAAACGCGAATTGCAGAGGGTAAAGCCAGAGAGAGCCGCCGGGTGGCGGCAAAAATGACAGACAACAAACGCACTATTCTTCAATATAGAGAAGATTGCACCGCCGAGGCCTTTGGAGAGGTGAAAAAGCGCATAGCCGCCTTCACAGCATCTGAGGACTACCTGCCCCATCTTCAAAGGCTGCTTTCTAAGGCTGTGGGGGTTTTAGGATACGGCTTTTCAGCCACGGTATACCTTCGCCAGGAGGATATGCACTTTGCCCCCGAGCTTATGTCGAACGTCGTTGGAGTCAGCCTCGCTTTTGAGCAGGGGAGTTTCACATTAGGTGGCTTAAGCCTTTTCTGTCAGTCAAAGGGGAGGCGTATAGATATCACCTTTGATTCCGCCCTAGGTGATATGGTAGGTCACTTCTCTGAGCTTTTGGGGCTTAATATTGGCGAATAATCTCCTGTCAGGAGGAATTATATGGATTCCATCAGCAACTACACAATCTATGGTGTTAACGGCCCAGTTATTTCTGTTCGTGGCGGCAGAAGCCTGCCCATGATGAGCCTGGTCTACGTTGGCGAGCAAAGGCTGCCGGGCGAAGTTGTAAGCGCCAGAGGCGACGAAACCATAGTACAAATCTATGAGGACAGCTCCGGGCTTAAGCAGGGTATGCCGGTTTTCCCCACGGGAGCACCGATGTCCGTGCTTCTGGGCCCCGGCATGCTCTCCAATATTTATGACGGCATAGCCAGACCCCTGCGCACAATTGCGGAAATGTCCGGGTGCTTTATCACCAAGGGCATAACTCTTCCGGCGCTGGATATGGAAAAGCTCTGGGACGTTACCGTTGACGTTAAAGACGGAGATACTGCTGCCGCGGGCATGGTATTTGCCCGGTGCAAGGAAACAGAGGCTATTGAGCATCGCTGCATGGTGCCGCCAGCCCTTTCCGGTATCTTCACCGGGGCTAAGCCCTCGGGCAAGTATAAGGTAAGCGACGTAATTGCTGAAATTCAGGACGAGCGGGGCAAAAAGACCCCGATTACCCTTGCACAGCACTGGCCTATACGCCGCCCAAGACCCAGCAAAAAACGCCTTCCCATTACTCGCCCTCTCATTACGGGCCAGAGAGTTATTGACACACTGTTCCCCGTGGGCAAGGGCGGCTGTGCCGCCATACCCGGGCCCTTCGGAGCGGGCAAAACTATGGTGCAGCACCAGCTTGCAAAGTGGTCGGATGCGGATATAATCGTTTATCTCGGCTGCGGTGAGCGTGGCAATGAAATGACTCAAGTTCTTGACGAGTTTTCAGAGCTTAAGGACCCCAAGACCGGTCGACCCCTTATGGAGCGCACCATACTTATTGCCAATACCTCAAACATGCCTGTTGCCGCCCGTGAGGCGTCAATATACACCGGCATGACCATTGCCGAATACTACCGGGATATGGGTTACCATGTTGCGCTTATGGCAGACTCTACCTCCCGCTGGGCAGAGGCGCTGCGAGAGATTTCTGGCAGACTTGAAGAAATGCCTGCAGAGGAGAGCTTCCCGGCATATCTTCCTTCAAGACTTGCCGGCTTCTATGAGCGGGCGGGGTATATGGAAACCCTCTCCGGCAGTGAGGGCAGCGTTACAGTTATCGGTGCAGTTTCCCCCCAAGGTGGTGACTTTTCCGAGCCGGTAACGCAAAATACTAAGCGTTTTATCCGCACTTTTTGGGCGCTGGACAGAGCGCTTGCCTACGCAAGGCACTTTCCGGCTATTAACTGGAACACATCCTATTCCGAGTATTTCAATGACTTGAAGCCCTGGTACGAGGAAAACTTTGGCAGGGGTTTTACTCAAATGCGCCAAGAAATGGTAGACATCCTCGGCAGCGAAAACTCCCTTATGGAGACAGTAAAGCTCATAGGCTCCGACGTTTTGCCCGACGACCAGAAGCTAATTATTGAAACTGCCAGGGTTTTCCGTCAAGGCTTCCTTCAGCAAAACGCTTTCCACAAGACGGACACCTATATAGCCCCGGATAAACAGATGGCAATGCTGGAGATAATTCTCCACCTTTATCATCAGGCCCGGAAACTTACTGCCAAAAACATACCCCTAAATCAGCTTATAGCCACCGGCATTTTCAGCGCCATTTACAGAATGAAGTTTGATATGGGCGAGGGCAAGACTCAGGAAGAATTTATGAAGCTGGTAGACGATGCCGTTTCCTCCGTTCTTACTGGAAACGAATAAGAGAGGTGAGCTGCATTGAGAATTGAATATACAGGTCTTTCAGAAATACAAGGCTCCCTAATTGCCCTTGAGGGTGTAACAGACGCCTTCTATGACGAGCTGGCGGAGATTACACTGGATAACGGAGAGCGCCGCTACGGCCGCGTTATCACCATAAGCGGGGATAAGGTGGTTTTGCAGGTTTTTGAGGGAACTGTCGGCATAGACATGGAACAAGTAAACACCCGTTTTACCGGCAAGCCCATCACCATGTACTTGTCAAAGGAGATATTGGGACGAGTCTTCGACGGTATGGGAAATCCCCTTGACGGCCTTAGTGAAATTTTTCCCGACGAGCGAAGGGACATTAACGGCAGTGCCATCAACCCTGTCTCCCGTCAGTATCCCAGAAGCTGCATATTAACGGGTATTTCCGCTATTGATGCAACCAGCACGCTTATCAGAGGTCAGAAGCTGCCAATCTTTTCTGGCGCGGGCATGAGCCATAATGAGCTTGCCGCCCAGATCGTCCGTCAGGCTCACACTATGGATGATGATGAAGAGTTTGCGATAGTTTTCTGTGCCATGGGAGTAAAAAACGACACGGCCAAATTTTTCGAAAAAGACTTTCGTGAATCTGGCGCCTTGGGCAGGGTCGTCATGTTTCTCAATATGGCCTCCGACCCTATCATCGAGAGGATACTGGCCCCCCGCTGTGCTCTAACTGCGGCGGAATACCTTGCCTTTCATCATGGCTACCATGTGCTGGTCATCCTAACGGATATGACCAGTTATTGCGAGGCCCTGCGCGAGTTTTCCTCTTCTAAGGGCGAAATTCCTTCTCGTAAGGGCTTCCCCAGCTATATGTATTCAGACCTTGCCTCCATTTACGAGCGCGCCGGTATGATAAGAGGGAATAAGGGCAGCGTTACTCAGGTACCCATACTCACCATGCCAAATGATGATATTTCGCATCCAATCCCAGACCTTACAGGCTACATTACCGAGGGGCAGATTGTTCTCTCCCGGGACTTGGAGCAAAAGGGGATTTACCCGCCAGTGTCGATTTTGCCGAGCCTGTCCCGGCTTATGAAGGACGGGACCGGAGAGGGATTTACCAGGGAGGACCATGCCGATCTATCAAACCAGCTTTTTGCCTCCTACAGTGCGGTGGCAGATGCCCGTAGCCTTGCATCCGTTATAGGCGAGGATGAGCTTTCGGATATTGACAAGCTCTATGTTCAGTTCGGCAGACGCTTTGAGAGAGAGTTTATTTATCAGGGGGACAGAGAGGATCGAAGCCTTGATCAGACCCTCGATTTAGGTTGGGAGCTGCTGCGAACTCTGCCAAGAAACGAACTTGGCCGTGTTTCCGATATGCTGCTGGATAAGTATTATTAGCCCAGGGAAAGGACAGCAGAATAAAGGCCGAATGCATTTATGGGAGGTGAATCTATGGGTAACATGCCGGCTACCAAGGGAAACCTTATTGCGGCAAAGCACTCGCGAGAACTGGCGAAAAACGGCTTTGAGCTTATGGATAAAAAGCGAAACATTCTTATCCGCGAGCTTATGAGTCTTATTGACAGTGCGGCAGAGCTTCAAAATCGGATTGATAAAACTTTTACCGAGGCCTATACAGCCCTAAAAAAAGCCAACATCTCCATGGGCGGCTGTGAGACAGTTGCCCAAAGCATCCCACTTGACGAGAGTATCCGGGTCCGTTATCGCAGTGTTATGGGCGCGGAATTGCCTACAGTAAGATCCGGGCCTGTGAATACTAAGGTCTTGCCCTATAGCTTTATGGGAACAACTTCCGCCTTAGATGATGCCTATATAAAATTTAATAAGGTTAAGGGGCTTTGCCTGGAGCTTGCGGAGTCGGAAAACGCTATATACCGCCTTGCATACTCAATAGAAAAGGCCCAGAAGCGCGCCAACGCTCTAAACAACATCGTTATTCCCGGCCTTGATGCCGATATTTCTCGTATGACCGATACCCTTGAGGAAAAGGACAGAGAAGAGTTTGTCCGCCTTAAGGTCATCAAAGCTCAGAAGAAGTAGAAAAGAACGCTTTCATTTGAAAGCGTTCTTTTCTATTATAGTAGCCCTAAGAGCTCTGGCGCTCTGCAGCCTCTACCACGTGACTTACCAGCACAGAGGTAGTCACAGTTCCCACTCCGCCGGGAACAGGCGTAACAGCCTTACAGCGGGCCTGCGCGGCTTCAAAATCCGCGTCGCCGCACATTTGCCCGTCCACAAAGTTTATTCCAACGTCAATAAGTATCTGCCCTTCTGCAAAATGTTCTGCCCTCACCGTTCCCGCCTTGCCGGCGGCTGCAATTAAAATTTCCGCGGCTTTCGTAACGGTGGTCAGGTCTACAGTTCTTGTATGACAAACTGTAACGGTTGCGTTTCTTGCCAGCAGCAACATAGAAACGGGCTTGCCCACAACAAGGCTTCGACCGATAACAACAGCGCGCTTACCGGTGCAGTCTACACCGTAGAAGTCCAGAATTTCAATGCAGGCTTGCGCTGTGCAGGGGGCAAAGCCCTCTCTGCTGCCGGTAAAAACCCCGGTCAGGGAGCCATCCGTTATTCCGTCCACATCCTTTTCCGGGGAAAGGCTGCGCCTCGCCGCAGCGCCGTCCAAGTGTCCCGGCAGGGGCATGAACATAAGTACCCCATGCACACTCTCATCGGAATTAAGCCTCCTGATTTCCTCAGAAAGCTCAGCTTGGGTTATATCCTCAGTCAAAGTAACATGCCTTACAGCCACTCCTACCTTTTCGCAGCGTTTTGTAGCGCCCCTTTCATAGGCAAGGTCATCCTCACGTTCACCCACACGCAGCATGGCAAGGGTAGGAAAAATCCCCCGGCTATTAAGCTTCGCCAGTTTTTCCGCCGAGCGCCTGTTTATAGCCTCGGCAACGGGTGCGCCCTTAAAAAGCTCTGCCATAACAGCACCTCTCATATCAATCTTTCAGCCACTGCTTGGTAAGTTTCGTCGGCAATGGGGCAGTATTTTTCTAAAAGCCCGTCTGCCTCAGCCTTTAAAGCCTCTGCGTAGGCCAGGTCCTTCATAGATTTAATATTAACGTAAACGTTAAGGCTGGCTCCCATGAGCGCGGCTTTACAACACACAACGCCTACGCCCACATCCGAAAGCATTATCTGGGAGCCCTTTTCCAAAAGCTCACAGTGAAGCTCTATAGCCTTGCAAACTGTTTTCATAATATTCATAGGCGCTGTGCAGGCCAGCTTTAAAGCATCCTCCATGGTCTTGATATAGTCCGGGCTGTCCTTGGGCAGGGAATAGGCCTTGGCAAGTGGCTCAAAGCAGGCCGCATCCTCGTCTATCAGCCCCATTAGCTTTTTCCGCAAATGCTCTGCCTCAGACAGAATGAGCTGAATATCCGGCTCAAACTGTGCATACTTTTTCTTTCCGGTGGTAAGGTTTCCCACCATTGAAGCCAGCGATGCACCTACAGCGCCCACCAGCGCAGAGGCTCCTCCGCCGCCGGGAACCGGTGAGCTTGAGGCAAGCTTTAAGGTGAAATCTTCCATGTTGCTATGTACATAAGACATAGACAATCCTCCATATCTGTTGTATTCTAACAGTGATGCTACCATATATTGTTTTTGATTGCAACAGAGCATTTTTAACCTTTAATTAGGTGTGCGGAACGACGAGAAAAACGAAAAATCCGCGCAAAATAGGGGCCTGGCTGCAGAAGGGGATTTAGTGGTAATTTTGCGGGTGTTACAATTTAAATCACTGAATAAATGCAAGTAAAATAGTGTGTCAAAAGCGTACAATTGACACGATTTTGCACTATAATTGTACCATATAATGTTTCGAAAATGACCCAAAATTCGAATAATTGTGCAAAATAACCCTATATCTGGATATATTTTGTGCTTTTGTACAATTGACTATTATAGGCTATCGTGTTAACCTTTTACTAGTCGAGTTATTGTACCGACAACTGCCGGCACTATAAGTCCGGCTTGCCAGTATGGCAGCGAATTTGTGGGCTATGTGATCCTGACGGCACCTTGCCTGATACAAGTTTGTGGCTGTGAGGCGAATTTAATTATTTTATGGAGGTCATTATTATGGCATTTAGCATGGATACAATAGTAGGCGA